>CANFSD010000062.1 GCA_947449515.1 Bacteroidota bacterium | reverse complement strand
ACCATGATTATTGATTTAACGGGTATGGAAATTGCCAACGCATCTCTTCTTGATGAAGGTACTGCGGCCGGTGAAGCCATGCACATGTTATATGCAGAAACTAAAAAAGAAAAAGCAAATAAATTTTTCGTTTCGAACCAAGTTTTCCCTCAAACCATTGATGTATTAAAAACCCGTACCGAGCCAATTGGCGTGGAGATGGTAATTGGTGATCACAATGAAATTGTTTTTGACGAAACTTATTTCGGCGCCTTATTACAATATCCTGCCGGTGATGGTTCTGTAAATGATTACAGCGCCTTCATGGCAAAAGCAAAAGGTGCAGATGTTATGGTAGCAGTTGCTGCAGATTTATTGAGCTTAACTTTATTAACGCCTCCAGCTGAATGGGGTGCAGATGTGGTAATTGGTTCGGCCCAACGCTTTGGTGTACCTATGGGTTATGGCGGACCACATGCAGGATACTTTGCAACAAAAGATGCCTACAAGCGTCAAATGCCTGGTCGTTTAATTGGGATGTCAATTGATAGCCAAGGTAACCCAGCTTTGCGTATGGCTTTACAAACACGTGAGCAACATATCAAAAGAGAAAAAGCTACTTCAAATATTTGTACTGCCCAAGTATTACTTTCTATTATGGCAAGTATGTATGGCGTATACCATGGTCCAAAAGGCTTAAAAGGCATGGCAGGCAGGGTGCACGGTTTGACCCAAACTTTTGCGGATGCTGTGAATGAAAATGGATTAAGCGTTGTTAACCAATATTATTTTGATACGGTTACAGTTAAAGTTGCTGATGCTGCTGTTGCCATTGAAAATTGCTTAAAAGCAGAAATCAATATTGCAAAAGTTGATCCACAACATGTGAGGGTTTCATTTGATGAAACACATACCATTGCAGATGTAAACCAATTGGCTTCTATTTTAACAGGCAAAACAATTAACAAAACACAAGCTGAAACAGTTAATTTGAAAGCACCTGCAGGTTATGGCCGTCAAAGCACTTATATGACTCATCCGGTATTTAACTCTTACCACAGTGAGCATGAAATGCTGCGTTATATTAAATTATTAGAATCAAAAGATTTGTCGTTATGCCATTCTATGATTGCGTTGGGTTCATGTACAATGAAACTAAATGCAACAGCAGAAATGGTTCCTGTAACAATGCCTGGATTTGGATTATTACATCCTTTTATTCCACGTAACCAAGCAACAGGCTATACACAAATTTTTAATGAGCTTACACATGCTTTGAAAGAAGTTACAGGATTTGCCGGAATTAGCTTGCAACCAAATGCGGGTGCACAAGGTGAGTATGCTGGTTTAATGGTCATTCGTGAATACTTTAAAAGTATTGGACAAACCCATAGAAATATTGCTTTGATTCCTTCATCTGCGCACGGAACAAATCCTGCAAGTGCTGCAATGGCGGGCATGAAAGTAATTGTTACAAAAACTTTAGAGAATGGTTATGTAGACATTGAAGACTTAAGAGCACGAGCCATTGAGCACAAAGACAATCTTGCCTGTTTAATGGTTACTTACCCTAGTACCTATGGAATTTTTGAAGAGCAAATCAATGAGGTTTGCAATTTAATACATGAAAATGGTGGTCAGGTTTATATGGATGGCGCCAATATGAATGCGCAAGTTGGTTTAACCAGCCCTGCCAATATTGGAGCAGATGTTTGCCATTTAAACTTGCACAAAACATTCTGTATCCCTCACGGTGGCGGTGGCCCTGGTATGGGTCCAATTGGTGTTGCAAAACACTTGGTACCATTTTTACCAGGCCATGCAGTAGTTGACATGGACGGTGGCAACCAATCTATGAGTGCAGTATCTGCAGCGCCATGGGGAAGTGCATCCATCTTATTAATTTCTTATTCATACATAAGAATGATGGGAACAAAAGGTTTAGAAAATGCAACCAAGTATGCCATCTTAAATGCAAATTATATCAAAGCACGTTTAGAAAAAGATTACCAAATTTTATATGTTGGTAGTAAAGGACGTTGCGCGCATGAAATGATTTTGGATACACGTGTATTCAAAGGAGCCACTGGCGTTGAAGCAGAAGACATCGCAAAACGCTTGATGGATTATGGTTTCCATGCACCAACCATGAGTTTCCCTGTGGCTGGAACAATTATGATTGAGCCAACGGAGAGCGAACCTAAAACTGAATTGGATCGTTTTTGTGATGCAATGATTGCGATAAAAAATGAAGTAAATGCCATTGAAAACGGAACAGCAGATATGAAAGACAATGTATTAAAAAATGCACCACATACTGCCTCTTCTGTAATAGCAGATACTTGGTCGCACCCATACACACGTAACGAAGCGGCTTATCCATTGCCTTACGTGCGTGCTGCTAAATTTTGGCCAACTGTTGGCAGGGTTAACAATACACATGGTGATAGAAATTTAATCTGTGCATGTTTACCAATTGAAGCTTACGCAGAACAAGCAAGCAATTAATAATTGCTTAAACATAAAAAAAGCAGGATTCAGCAATGAGTCCTGCTTTTTTGTTTTTATATGTTTATTTCAAAGAATGAACAAGTAGTTCATCGCCTACTGAAATAAATCCATTTTCTGTTTTTGGAATTACATTTTGGCCAAACATTATTTTATTGTTTTTCATCCTATAGGTTGCCAGCGTTTTCAATGGTTCTTTTCCCATTTCCCCACTCTGCTGGTTTATGGTGGTAACTTGGCATCTTGCACAGGGTTTTACAGCCATAAATTGGTTCGAACCGATACCGAAGGCTGCTATTTCATCTTCATAATAAGGGGCACCTCCCTCAAATACAATATTGGGTCGAAAACGATCCATTAATATTGGGTGATCCAATTTATTATTTAAGTCTTTTAAAGACTCCTCTCCTATCATCAGAATTGGGAATCCATCTGCAAAACTTACTGGCTCAGACCCGCTATTATACTTGGCTTCAATTAGGCGTAGGCTGTTTGCTTGCATGCAAACCAAGTTGCAGTTAATTCCCAAAATTTCACTAAACCACTCGTCGGCATAAGTGGCATAATGAGATGCTGAAAAATTATCATCCCAAACACGCACGTTCATGCTAATTCCGTATGAAGTAAATGGTATTTGCAAACTATTATTAAGGGGAGGATATTGAATTAAAAAACCATTTTCATTTTGGGCAATGGTAAACTGAGACAATAAGGGAGTATTTCTTTGACTGATAAAAACACCATTCTCATCAATGAGCATCCAACGCCTGTCGAATTCTAGTCCAGCGGCAAGAACTTTTGCGCTATTTAAAGAAATAGCCGGCAATCCTTTTATTGGATAAATATATATAGAAGAAATTTTTAGCACAATTCAAACATAAAAAAAACGGACCACTAAATAAGTGATCCGTTTTTTTAAATTAATGTTGAAGATTAATTATCCCACCAAACAGGCAGTTTAAGGTCTGAATTTTTTGGTGCATTGGTGTTGTAAAGACGCTCATCCAATACAGTTGGCAAGCGTCTAGGAATTGCGCCTAAGTTTGAGTTAGCATTAGGAGTTAGTGCTGGAATTCCCGTTCTTCTCCAATCTGCATAAGCTTCTATTTGTCCAAACATAGCCACATATTTGTGTGTCATTATTTTTTCTAAAGAAATAGTTGCGGCAGTTTCACTGGCTTGGCTATCCACAAAAATTTGTTGAGGAGCAACTCCTGTAACTGCGTTTACACTAGCAATTACGGCATCGTTATGCGCAGTTGCAGCAGCAGCTTTGTCGTTGGCTCTAAACTTCGCTTCTGCTTCAATAAATTTAGCTTCTGCATAAGTAACCAAAGGAAATGGAGCTGCATCTGTTGCCAAATACGGACCTACTTCCGATGCATCTAAATTTTGTGCATCTGTTGCAGAACCGTTATAATAACCACCTGAATCAGGCATGCAATAGAAAGGCAAACGAGGATCGGCCCATGCGTTCATTATGTTTGTCATGGTTAAACCAGTTTTCATATAACCCGCGCGCTCAACAACAGTAAATGCGTACCATTGGTTGTACTCATTGCTTTTTGTTCCGAAAATTGCATTCATATTATTGGTATTGGCTACAAAGCCCGCTAATTTGGCATCATTTAATGAAGCCAAGGCGCTTGCAGCAGAACCTGCAGCATCTCTTTTACTTAAGCGGTTATAATAACGTGCTTTGATTACATGTGCAGCAGCAATCCATGCATCCACAGTTCCACCATAAATATAATCATCTGTACCCGGCACAATTCTATTGGCTTCAGCAGGTTTCTTTAGCAAGGCAATTCCCTCATCTAAATAATCCTGAATATCAGCAATTACATCGGCCTGGGCATCATATTTAGGAGACAAACCTTTTTCGCCATTCAAAGCATCTCTATTAGGAACATCTCCCCATAAATCTGTTGCCACACCCAAGAACATTGCTTGCATAATTCTAGCTATACCTTGATAGTAAGGATTTGCTACTCCTGCTTGGTTGTAGAGGGTTTTAAGGTTATTTAAACCATTGCCATATATTACTGACCATTCGTTCACATTAGAACCTTCGTCAATTGCATATTCATTGGCATCACGACTTTGACCATCAACGCCAGTAGATTGTTGCACCATCATTGAAGTTTGGCGACTTAATTGTCCATTGGCAGTTGCAAAATAAGCAACCTCGCAATTAGACAATAACAAGGCAGGGGTAACTACCGAAGGATCGTTTGGAGATGTATCATATCCATCAACGAATTTCTTACAACCCGTAAACGTTATTAGCAATAGGGCTAAGACGCTATATGTTATTTTTTTCATTGTAATTTCTTTTAATCGTTAAACATGTTAGAAACTAGCTTTTAAAGCAAAAGTGTATGATTTGGTACCTGGGTTATTAAAATAATCCCATCCACCAATATTAGAACCAGCACCAGTTAAACTAGTTTCTGGATCAACACCGGTATAGTCTGTAAACAATAATAAGTTACGACCAGTTACCGATAAGGTTACACCTTTAATTTTGCGGCTTGCTTTAGGGCCAATTGGCAATGCATAGCTGATGCTTGCATCACGTAAACGAACCCATCCACCATCTTGAATAGCATTTTCTGCTGCATAAGCACCACCATCACCTTTGAAAGTTCTGTAGTAATTGTAGGCAGATATTTTGATGTCATTGCTTTCGTAATTTTCAGAACCATCAGGGTTTACGCTCACAACTTTTTGACCAGGGATGATATAGAATTTCTCACGACCTTCGGCAGATTCTGCGGTACGTCCAATATTATTTAAACGTGCCCAAGTTCCATTCCAAATATCTCCACCAACGCGCACATCCCATAAAAATGTGAAACTAAGTTTTTTGTAGGTAAAAGTATTTCTGATACCGCCATACCATTTTGGATAAGGGTTACCAATTTGACCTCTTTCTAAAGCTTTTCTAGGCAAACCATTTGCGCCAATAATTAAATCACCATTAGAGGTTCTGTCCCAACGTGTGCCATACAATACGCCATAAGGCAAGTTTTTAATTGCATAAGCTCCCATTTCGGTGAAACCAGATTCAAGACTAATTTCTTTTAAGCCTTCACCCAATTCTAAAACAGTATTTCTGTTACGGGCATAATTCACATTGATATCCCATGAGAAATCTTTTGTTTTAACAGGTGTGCCACTTACGATTAACTCAATACCTTTGTTTACCATTGAACCTGCATTGGTATATAAGTTAGAGTAACCAGTTGATGGTGCGATAGGACGGGTTACCAAAAGATCGGTAGATTTTTGGTTGTAATAAGTAAAATCAATGCCAAAACGACTTTCGAAGAATCTTATATCGGCACCAACTTCCATTCCCGTATTTCTTTCAGGACGCAAGTTTGGATTTCCAATTAAAGAAGAGTAGCCATAACCATTTTGACCTAAGTAAGGGAATGATAAACCACCAGTGAAACCATCTGTGTAGGTTGCACGTGTAAAATAGGTGCGCGTTCTGTATGGATCAGGACTCATACCTGCTTGCGCATATGCTAAACGTACTTTACCGAAGCTCATTTTTGGAATTTTCACCAATTCACTAAATACTAATGAAATATTAGCTGATGGATAAAAGAAATTATTTTTTGCAGTTCCAAAAGTAGAAGCCCATTCGTTACGACCAGTTAATCCAATAAACAAAAAGTTTTTGTAGGCTGCGTTAAAATCTGCAAAAAGAGCTGCAGTTCTAATGGTAACATTTCCTTCACTTGAATATAAAGTTGCAGCATTAGATAAGTTGTAATTACCAGGAGCACTTAAATCACGTCCTCTTAAGAATAAATCTTGGCTGTAACGGTGATTTAAATTATTACCAACTAATAAAGTAGTTTTCAAATCAGGAGAAAGGTCTTTTTTGATGGTTACCAAAAGGTCTGAATAGTATTCTTTATACCTTTGGGTATTTTCATCTATTTCTCCGCCAGGTGCATTGTCTGGCGCCCATGATCCAATTGCAAAAATTTGTTTACGTTGGTCTGTGTACATATCGGTACCCAAACGGTAGGTGATACTCATCCAATCTAATGGATCATAGGTAAAGTTAATATTACCCAAAGCACGGTTTACATTGTCTTTAAATGGATTTTCATAAACTGTCCAATATGGATTGTCATAGATTCCGAAATATTGACGTTGTGTTCCATCAGGATTTTTATAACCACCTTGGTTAGGATCATTTAAATTAAAGCTGTTTGGCGCTCTTAATAAACCTAACATTACACCAGAAAGATTACTACCATTTTGCGAACGCACTCCACCTGAATTAATTAAATTAACTGTACCACCCATTGTAAAACGTTTACTCAAACGAGAGTCCATTGAGATACGCGCAGAAGTACGTTCAAAAGAAGTATTTGGAACAACACCCGATTGTGTTAACCTACCAATAGAAACACGCATTGAGCTGTTTTCTGTGTTATTGGTTATTGAAATATTGTTGTTGTAGGCATAACCCGTTTTAAAGAAGTTACCCATATTATCTGTAGGAGTAATACCCAAACTGTCTTTGGTTAAGTTACCCCAATTTGCAGAGGTTGTGCCTGGCTTATAAATACCAGCTCCAATAGAACCAGATTGATCTGCATTTAAAGCACCACCACCAGTACCTTGCGAATATTTCATTTGCAAGTTAGGAAGTTTGTTTACTTGAGAAATTTCAATTGAAGAGTTTAAATCTACACTGAAACTTTTAGCTCCTTTTTTACCTTTTTTGGTAGTAATAATAATAGCACCTGCACCTGCGCGCACACCATATAAAGCTGCAGCGGCTGGGCCTTTCAAGATATTCATACTTTCAATATCATCAGGGTTAATATCTACCCCACGGTTAGAGGAGTTAACACCTTGTAAGTTGGCATTGTATGGATAATCTCCGGCAACACTTTGAGAAGTGCTGTTGTCAATTGGCACACCATCTACCACAATTAAGGGTTGATTTTCACCGGTAAAAGTTACGTTACCACGCAATAGCACTTTTGCGGAAGCTCCAGGAGTACCTCCAGAACCTTGTACATAAACACCCGCAGCTTTACCCGCTAAACCTTGAATCATGTTTTGTTCGCCAGATTTTTTCAAATCATCGCCACCAATTTTTTGAGATGAATAACCTAAAGTTTTTCTTTCATGCTCAATACCAAAAGCGGTAACAACCATTTCATCTAGGTTTTCATTGTCTACAATTAAAATCGCATTGATTTCAGATTGACCGGCAATACTCAATTCAATAGTCTTGTAACCTTTTGATTTAATAACAACTGCAGTAGCGGTTGTTGGAACATCGAGCACATAACGACCATTTGCATTGGTAACTGTGCCAATAGCAGTTCCTTTAACTTGCACAGTAGCGCCAAAAATGGGCTCCTTGCGATCCGACACAAGTCCCGTAATTTGGCGGGTTTGTGCCCATACTGTAACCATGGATACCATCCATGCCAGTAGTAAAGTAAGTAGTTTTTTTCTCATTTGCGTTTTTATTTACAAAAGAGAAGATATAAAACAACCCTAAAAAATCCAAAAAAACATGGATTTGAATGACTTAATTTTACAACAGGTCGCTTAAGGGCGGTAATTACTCGATTTAAGAATCTCGTCCCAATTGGCATTTTGCATTAATTCCTCTAGGCTTACATTCGAATTCTCTTTCATGTATTTTTCTATGATCTTATAGCCTGCAAATACACCTATTGCAGGTGCTGATTCTTGAGGCACGCCAGTAGCAATGGTAAAGGGACCATCATTAAAATAGCGCATGTATTGGTTCGGCTCAACATT
>CANFSD010000061.1 GCA_947449515.1 Bacteroidota bacterium | reverse complement strand
ATTACCTGCCAGAATAAGCTAAACCCTTTGTAAATAATAGAACAGACAGGTTTTAAGATCTTGGATGTTTGTCTTTATAAACTTCCTTCAAACGCTCAATACTGTTATGTGTATATACTTGTGTTGCCGATAAATTGGCATGTCCAAGCAATTCTTTAATAGCGTTTAAATCGGCGCCATTATTGAGCAAATGAGTAGCGTAGGTATGACGTAATACATGTGGACTCCTTTTTTGAATGGTGGTAACTTGGCTAAGTTGGGCATTAACAATGCGGTAAACCAGGCGAGGATACATGGGTTTTCCATTTTCAGTGGTAAACAATACGGGGGCCTCAATATTATTTTCTTTTCTACAATCAATAAACGCTTGGAGCATTTGATTTAGTTCACGCGTAATAGGAATAATTCTTTCTTTGCTTCTTTTCCCTAAAACCTTCACCTGCGACTTATATAAATCAATATCATTCAGCTTTAGACCAATTAATTCAGACTGACGCATGCCGGTTCCGTAATACATTTGCAATATCAGTTCATCCCTTCTGCCATCAAAACTTTCATCAAATCTGTCTTTTTCTAAAAGCTGCACCATTGATTTCTCTTCTACAAAAACAGGTAGTTTATGGGCCATTTTGGGCAGCTGTATTTTTTGCATGGGGTTGGTTCGAACCAACTCTTGCTTCATTAAAAATTTATAGAAGGTTTTGAGGGTAGATATTTTACGAGAGATGCTTCTGGCAATAATACCTTCTTTCATTAGATGCGCCACCCAAGAGCGTATCTGCAAATGGTTGAAGGCTTCTAAATCTTTGATGCCATAACTTACTTGGAGAAAATCTGAAAATTGTTGGAGGTCGGAATGGTAGGCAAGGGAAGAATGCTTGGATTGTTTTTTCTCAAACTGCACAAAATTCAAAAATTGTTCGATGGCGGCTTGCAGTAGCATTCTGTATAATTGGTTAAACCAAGATACGCTTTTTTTAGCTGAAATTTCAATAAAAACGAACAAAAAAAAAGCAGCCTGATAATCAGGCTGCTTTTATATAAAACACGTAGGTCTTATGCTTGTTCTTGTTGTTGCATTTTCAATTTGTAAGCTGCACGAATTTTCTCATGACGCTTGTTGATGCAATGTTTAGTGAAAGATTGACGGGCACGGAGTTCCTTTACTACACCAGTTTTTTCAAACTTTTTCTTAAACTTCTTTAACGCTCTATCTAAAGATTCGTTTTCTTTTACGCTGATATGGATCATATGTTGTGCACCTCCTTTCCTTTAGTTTCTCCCTTTACAGGGGGATGCAAAAGTAAGTTTATTTTGATCAAATGCAAGACAATAGCTAAATATTTGGCGCAATGCACTCCTAAACCAACAAAACCTAGGTTCAAAGGTCAAGTAGTGCACTCCTGTTTTTGGGAAAAACCAAATGTATTCTGATACTAAGGCTTGTATTTCAATTACTTAAACAGAAAAGAGGGAATCTACCAAATAGTTCCAGGTAAATTTCTGTTTTTCCTCGGCCACACCAGCAGCAAAGGTGCTTTCTTTTGCTTGGTAATAAAATTCTGTCAAGGATGCTGCAATTGCATCGGCATCAAGGGGGCAAACATAGCCCACCTTTTGGTTCGGCACTAGTTCTGCTAAACCTCCTACATTGGTAACCAACATAGGTTTATTATAATAATAGGCAATTTGGGTAACGCCGCTTTGGGTAGCACTTAAATACGTTTGCACTACCATATCTGCAGCTGAAAAATATTGAGACACCTCTGCATTTGGAATAAAGTCGGTTTTCATGAGTACCTCATTTTCTATACCTAGTTCTTTTATCTGAGCAAGGTAAGGAGCGGCATCTTCATAAAACTCACCGGCTACAATTAGTTTTACTTTTAATTCTTTATGCTTCAATTTTGCAAAACTTTCCAATAGCAAACTCAAGCCCTTGTATTTTCTAATAAAGCCAAAAAACAACAAGTAATGACATTGTGGATCCAAGCTCAATTGTTTTTTTGCAATTTCCTTTTGGATGGGTGGACCAAACATATCATACATTGGATGTGGCACGTAGGCAACCGTTTTATTGGGTTGTAAGGCTTGCGCTTGTTGTTGCACTTCCTTTGACATGCTTAAAAACCCATCGCATGCATTTAGAAAATAATTGGTAAAAGCAGTATCAAAAAAACGTTTTTCGTGGGGTACAATATTATCGGTGATACTGATGATTCTTGCTCCAGATTTTTTTAATTCACGCGCTATAGTTCCAAATGATGGCGCCATAAAACTCATCCAATAACGGATAATTACTAGGTCGTATTTTTTCTTAGCAAACTTTTTTCCCGTAACAATCCAATTGAAGGGATTGATTGAATTTATTTCTGAATGAATGACAATATCCGTAGGAATTGGGTCGCTAGAAAATTGTGTTTTACCGGGAAATAATAAGGAAGGATATTGCAGAGAAAAACTCAGAATTTCACAGGCATGTCCCAATGAAATAAACTCACGGCACAAGCGCTCATCATAGGTTGCCAGGCCTCCACGCAAAGGGAAGGCAGGACCTATAATTAAAATTTTCTTTTTATCCTTCAATGCCCAAACGTTTGGTTATACCGTATACATTTCTTTCGGTGGCATTGCGTGAAATCATTTCCCCAATAAACCCTGCAAGGAACAATTGAGATCCAATGATAAGAGATACCAAGCAAAGAAAGAACAATGGTTGATCGGTAATATTTCTTGGAACAATATCGCCACGGTATACCAAATATATTTTTTCTAGTCCAATATAAAGTGCACCCATAAACCCTAGCATAAACATGACTGTTCCCCATACACCAAAAAAGTGCATTGGACGCTTGCCAAATTTAGAAACAAAGAAGATGGTTAATAAATCTAAAAAGCCATTAATAAAGCGAGAAATGCCCCCAAATTTGGTAGAACCATATTTACGTGCACGGTGCTGAACTACCTTTTCTGCAATGTTTTTAAAGCCTGCCCATTTAGCAATTACAGGTATATAACGGTGCATTTCATTGTAAACTTCAATTGACTTAACAACCTCGTTTCTGTAGGCCTTTAAGCCACAGTTAAAATCATGTAATTGAATACCAGAAATGGCACGTGTTGCTGCATTAAAAAATTTGGTAGGAATGGTTTTGGTTATTGGATCATAACGTTTCTTTTTCCATCCACTTACCAGGTCATAACCATCTGCAGTTATCATTTTATAAAGTTCAGGAATTTCATCTGGACTATCCTGCATATCTGCATCCATGGTAATTACAACCTTTCCAAGCACTGCATGAAAACCCACATTAAGTGCTGCAGATTTTCCGTAATTCCTTCTAAATTTTATAGCTTTAATAAAGGGATTACGTTGGCTGTTTTCTTCCACAATTTTCCATGAGCGATCGCTGCTACCATCATCAATTAATAAGATTTCATAAGAAAACTTATTTTCTTGCATTACTTTTTCAATCCATGCCAAAAGCTCTGGAATAGATTCTTCTTCATTTAGAAATGGAATGACAACTGAAATATCTATGTTAGAATCGTTCATTTTTTAATTGTTCAATGAATTGTAATGTGAATTAGGATCTTCTTTGCGGGTAAAAATAGCCAATAATAAAACTCCAATTAGGCTTGAAAACAAATTACCAATACCAGCAAATAAAGAAAAGTAAAATGGGGTTGTAAATTTTTTAACCCATTCCATGGAAGTGCTTATCAATTCTTCTGAATCTCCGCGTTCAATCATCATTTTTTTTGCTTGCATGATAATATTTGCTAAGAAATCTGGATCAATAAATACTACAAAAATATAGGTATAAAAACTCAAGATAAAACAGCCCAAGGCATTGATTAAAAAACCAATTCCAACTCCCTGTCCGTAGGTCAAGAAACCTTCATGATTTTCTTTTCTGCAGGCTATTATTCCAAAATAGCTTGTTCCAATAACAATGGCAAAAACCAAAATTTTATAGAGCAGACTAAAGCTAATTTGCGTATTGGTTATATAACCAAGCAGGTTCAATGCTATTAACAACAAAGCATTGATAAGCCCAAATTTAGCGATGAGTTGCCCTTTAGAATTTGCAGCGTTTTGGTCCATTTACTTGAATATGAAATTAGTTTTGATGAAATGCCAGCATTCCATGAAGGATTGCCAATTCAAATGCATCTAGTCCTTCAATTAATTCTTCTTGTGTTCCAACGCCTTCTGCAGACTGGAAGAACAACACCAAAGAAACGAAATAATCTTGCAAGCCAGTATCTGGTTTCACTGTTTTTTGAATGTTTCTAATTTCTTCCAAATTGGCTTCAATTAGGTCTTCATTCACAATAAGACTTTCATAAATTCTGTATTCATCTTGGAATTCATCTTCTCCAACCAATAGAAACTCATTTAAGAAATCTTCCAAGCTAACCTCTACTTCTGTTTCACGCGCCTCGCTCAGGTACAAAAACAGGTTCAACATCTCTGAACCACGGTCAAGGGTTTTGTTCTCAATTTCGTTCCATTCTGGAGAATCAAAATATTCTTCATCGTGCATTTCTGCCGATAGAAATTGAACCATTAATAAATCAAACAAAACGTCACCTAAAACTTCACAATTGGCATTATTGCTCAACCAATTGTCCAATTGCTTATTGCGTTCTAAAAAATCCAGGTGGTCATTTTGAATAATAACGGCAATTTCTTCTACCACTTTTGCGGCAGCATCCTTACCTAAAAAACTTTGTATAATTGCGGCTAAACTTGCGCTTACCGCCATTTGAGATGGATTTATTTCTTTCATTATTTAGAGATATGTATTTTGTTTTTGCAGGCAACCAAGCTAACCACACCTTGAATTTTTTGATTAATTAATGGAGCGTTTTCTGATTTAGATAAATTGTTATTGTAAACCCAATTTTTGCTTGGATGAAACAAAACGAATGAGGTGGCATTGCAATCAATAATGGCCTTGTCTTGCTTTAAAACATTACGTGGTCCAATGCTGAGTGCTGCAATTAATTTTTCTAAATCAACTTGTGCTGGTTTATTTTGAATAAGAACAGACAGCATGGTTTGCAAACCTATCATTCCTGGCAAGGCATATTCAAATTCAACTTCTTTGTGTTCTTTATTTTGCGGTTGGTGATTACTAACAATGGCATCAAGCGTGCCATCCTGTATGCCTTCCCACAATGCTTTTTGATCTTGTTTACCACGCAATGGCGGAACCAACTTAAAATTGGCATCGTAATCTATTAATTGTGCATCTGTATAGCACAGATTTGCAAAAGCAACATCTGCGGTAATGCTCAAGCCTTGTTTTTTTGCCTTACGAATTAATTCTACAGAACCTTTACTGGTAATTGCCGAAAAGTGCAATCGCCCTCCAGTATATTTTACCAGTTCAATATCGCGATGAACCATTAATTCTTCTGCCAAAGAAGGAATACCTTTTAAGCCAAGCAAGGTACTGGTATTACCTTCATGCATAATTCCACCTTCGCTGATGTAAGGATCATTAGGAAGAACCACACAGAGCCCATCAAAAATTTTATTATAAAGCAAGGCTCTTAACAATAAACCAGAATTGGCCATTGCTCTGTTACCATCAGTAAAACCAATTGCTCCAGCAGATTTCATATCGAAATATTCTGCTAATTCTTTGCCTTCTCTATTTTGGCTCAAGGCTCCATAAGCATGGATATGAATTGACAAATCTTTGCTTTGTTTAACAACGTAGTCAATCCCAATTTTCGAATCTCTGCAAGGATCGGTAGATGGCAACAAAGCCACATCCGTAAAACCACCGCTAAGTGCTGTTTCGGCACCGCTTGCTAGATCTTCTTTGTATTCAAAGCCTGGATCGCAAAAATCTGCGCGTAAATCAAAAAGACCAGGAAACAATAATTGGCCTTTGCCTTCAATATGTTTGATAGATTTGGGTAATGGTGAAAAGTGCTTCTTTGAGGAAGGAAAAATCTGCTCAATGCTTCCGCCATTGACCAAAATATCGCAGGTTTTGCCGTGAAAGGGCGATTGAAGATCACAAACCTGTACGTTGCTGATTAATAACTTCATCCGAGAAAAATTTGCTGTATTATAGCTTTTAGCAAATATAGGAATTTTATTGAATAGATTTAGGTTTCAGGCAATCTATTTGCAAGAAAGACGAAATTTGGTGTTTTTTTTACTTCATCCATTTTAGGATTAGCATCTCCAACAGCAAGAAAACGAGAGCAAACGCAAGCGCCCATTTCCAAAAGTGTGTGCCTTGCATTTCCTTCTCCACTTTGGCCTTTAGCAGTTTTGTATCCTTGTTGAGCACTTGGGCATTCTGCTCTTTTTCCAAGGTACTTAAATCCATCCATCCTTGATAGGATTCTGATCGGGAATAATTAAAGGCCAATTTTGCAATGTTTTGCTTGGCCTCCAACAAATCATACACTCCGGCTACATTTAGGTGACCATTTAGTTGTGCATAGGCAATATTCCCGCTAATTTTTGCTTCAAATAAGTGATTAATTTTACCCATTTGCAGCGTAAAAATCTTCTGCGTGTTATTGGCTTCAAACTGAAATGGACTTTGCTGTCCAAAAGTAAAGCTTGCAAATTGCTTAGTTCCTCCTTGCAAAGGCATATTTAACATAATGGGCACAAACAAGGCATGTTTGCAAAGACCATTCACTCTGCTATTAAATGAACTACTGCTAATATAGCACTGCCCCTCACCTCTTTTAATTTTGGCCAACAATATTTGGTTGTTATTCAATTCCAATAGAACCCTAAGTGCGGCCCCTTCTAATTGCCACCACTCATTACAGCTAGGAAGATTTGCCAGGTCTGGCACTTTTGAAAAAACATTTGCAAACAATGGATCCTTGCTTTCAATTTTTGCAAGCTGTGTTGTTTGCCTATTCAATTGGTTCAAAGCGAAACCCATTTCTGCGCCAAACTGACGAATACTGGTTAAATCTGAAGGTGCAGGATTTGGAATAAATAATAATTGTCCGCCTGCCTTCACATATTTCAATAATTCTGCACTTAGGCCCGAACCAATTTGAGAAGGTTCATTTAAAATAATTAAGGATTGTTTGGAGAACTCTTCAAAATTAATTTGCCCAAAGGATGAAATTTTTAAATGGTAAAAAGGGTCAACGGCAAAAACATTTTTAAAAGATTTTATTTCAGTTTCATCATTTAACAACAAAACATTTGCAAATTCTTTGGCGCGAACCGAAAGAAAATAAGCATCATCAAAAACAATGGGATAATCAGTAATTGTGAGTGTTAATCCATGCCAATTAAAATCGCTCAAGGTAAGATTTATCAGCACTTCTGTGGATTGACCTGGCAAACATGAAACCGTTTGAATTGCTTTTTGAACACCATCCACTTTTAAAACCAAAGCTTGGTTTTCGAAGGCTGTTTCACTTTGATTTTTAATTCGTACTTTTATTTTATTTTGTTTCCCTAAACGCACTATTGGATCCAGCATCCAGGCAGAATCTATCCATACATTTTGTTGCAATTCGCTTTGAACCGGCACAATAAAAACACTTGTATTTGAATCATTTTCCCATTGAGCAGCCTGCATGTTTTTTTGAAAATCGGATATCCAATAAAGTTGTCCATTGCTTTCTCCTTGTTGCGAACCAAGTGAAACTTGACGTTTCTTAATTTCATTTAGATCCCTATGTATAGGACTCACCTCCAATTCTTCCAATGCTTGCAAGAAATCTTTCTTATTCAGAAACCGTTGGTGTTTTCCTTCAAAATCATTGGTAAGTAATTGAAATTGGTCTTTGTTGCCATAAGCTTCAACAATATCTTTTGCTTTACCTTTTGCTACCTCCAGCAAAGTTCCCTCCTTGCTGTTGCCCAACATAGAAAAACTATTATCTACATAAACACTTACCCAATAATTTCCTCTGCTTTCCGGCAATCCTTGGTTCGGTATAAAAGGCTGGGCAAAGGCAAAAACTAAAAATGTAATGGCAAAAATTCTGCAAAGCAATAAGAGCCATTGCTTGATACTTTGTTGCTTTTTGTTTTGTTCTACCAAACTTTTTAAAAACCGGATATCGCTGAATACAATTTTCTTATAACGACGAAAATTAAACAAATGGATGATAACGGGGATGGCTATCAAAAACAATGCAAACAGAAAACTGGGGTACAAAAAGTGCATGGCGCAATTTAATACGTTTATCGAATAAGTTATATGGAATAAACATTTAGAAAATTGCCTATTTTTGTTCAATGATTATTGATTTAAAAGGCAAAAACGCCTTAGTATGCGGAAGCACAAAGGGAATTGGCT
>CANFSD010000060.1 GCA_947449515.1 Bacteroidota bacterium | reverse complement strand
TGCTATCAGATAAAACTGACTCTGCAAATCAAGCACTTACGGAAATAGAAAATGAAATAGACCTTAGTAAGGAAACCATTGAAACTGCGTTATATTATCAAATAAAAGCTGCAGCGGCAGTGAAGCAAGACAAATTCGATGAGGAACAAAAATATTTGTTATTGTTTTTAAATACTTCTAAGAAAATACAGGACCACAATCTCATAGCGAGCGCGTTTCTTGGTTTTGCCAGTCATTTTGAACATATAGGTGATTTAAAAAACGCTACACCCTATTTCCTAAAAGCGTTGGATGAATATACCTTAACCAACAAAATACAACAAATAGCCTATCTCTATAACAAGCTTGGACTAGTTTATTACGCAGATAAAAATTATGGAAAAGCCAGAACCTATTTCTTTTCGGCCTATACCATTTACAAAAAACATGAAAAGGAAGATCCAGAATACGCTTATTGGGTTCAGAATTGTTTAACCAATATTGCATTAAGTTACCTGCAAACGAACAATTTGTACAATGCATTGGCCTATTCAAAAATGGCCTTGAGTTATTGCCAAACTGCCAATTTTGATAAGGAACGCCCTGTGGCCGTTATCAAAAGTAATATGGGAAGTATTTATGGAAAAATGGGTAAGTATGCCCTGGCAGAGAAATATTTAAGGGAGGGAATTGAGGCTAGTTTAAAACCCGAGAACCATGAAACCTACCACGCCATAAATAGCATGATCAGTTTAGTTAAGTTACTTACCCTCCAAGGAAAATATGTGCAAGCAGAGGAAGAACTTAGTAAAGTAGCCAAATATCTATTAGGAAATGAAGCCTATGTTGATGCATTAGGCAGCTACTACCGCCAATTAGCAGAATTAAAGTATGCTAAAAAAGACTACAAGGCAGCTTTTGAAGCACAAAATGAATATATTATCATAGATGACTCTACAGACAAACTAGTTGAAAACAGGGATTACAACAAAGAAATCTTGGTTCATGATTTAGAAAACCAAAAAACTCAAAACGACCTTTTACGCAGTGAAAATAATTACAAGGGACTGGTAAACAAAAGCATTATTATAATGGTTGTGCTAGCCATTCTGTTGACTGTTTTGGCATATGTTGGCCTTGCAAAGCACAAACATAAAAACAAATTACTTGAAGAATTCAACCTCCAAATAAATGAGCAAAAAAATGCCTCCGAAGGTTTGAACCAAGAATTGATGAAAATCAATCAAAACAAATCGTTTTTGATTCAAAGTGTTGCCCATGATTTGCGCACTCCTATTGGCAATGTGATGAACCTAAATGATTTGCTTTCTGAATCCGACCTCAAAGAACAGGAAGCAAACGATTATATTAAACTTATCCGCAGCAGTTGTTTATTGGCCCTAAATATTATGGAAGATATTTTGGACCAGAGCATGATTGAAAAGGGCAAATTGCAATTAAACAGGCGCGATGGGAACATCAAACAGGTTATACAAGAATCTATTCACCTCTTACAATTTAGGGCTAAGCCTAAACATATTTCATTGCTACTTGAACAGTCTATTGATTTAGAATTGAAATTTGACCAAGACCGTATCAAAAGGGTATTAATGAATATTCTGATGAACGCTATTAAGTTTAGTCCGCGTGGATGCAGTATCTATATTAATCAATGGATTGAAGGTGATTTTTGCCATATTAGCATTAAGGATGAAGGTATTGGCATGAGTGAGGATTTGATTGGACAAATTTTTGAAAGAAACACGCCTGCATCGCGCATTGGACTGGAAATGGAACGAAGCATAGGAATTGGTCTTGCCATTACCCAATCAATTGTTGAAAGTCATGGCGGAAAGGTTAATGTGGAAAGCAAACCTAATTCTGGCTCAACCTTTTACATCACATTACCGCTTTCTTATTCTTAGCGCACTCTTTTCCGTTTTAAATTCACTTTTTATTTTTATTTTGCGGCATGGAAAATTTTGTGGTGAGTGCGCGCAAATACAGACCCGATCGTTTTGATACGGTGGTTGGGCAAGAACATGTAGTTCAAACACTCAAAAACGCTATTAAGAATAGACATTTGGCGCACGCCTTTTTGTTTTGCGGACCAAGAGGGGTTGGTAAAACTACCTCTGCGCGCTTATTAGCAAAAACCATCAATTGCACCCAATTAAGTGCCGATTTTGAAGCTTGTAATGAATGTGATAGTTGCAGGGCTTTCAATGCAAATGCTTCCTTCAATATCTATGAACTGGATGCGGCCTCCAATAACTCAGTGGATGATATCAGGGCATTGGTTGACCAAGTGCGTTATGCTCCCCAAGGTGCGCAATACAAAATCTATATTATAGATGAGGTGCACATGTTGAGTGCGCAGGCATTTAACGCTTTTCTTAAAACGCTTGAGGAACCACCTCCCTACGCTAAATTTATCCTAGCTACTACAGAAAAACACAAAATCCTTCCAACTATTTTAAGTCGTTGCCAGGTTTTTGATTTCCATAGAATAAAAATTGATGATGCCGTAAAGCAACTCAAGACCATTTGTGAAAAAGAAAACATCCAAGCAGAAGAAGAAGCCTTGCATGTGATCGGAAAAAAATCTGATGGTGCTATGCGTGATGCCCTGTCTATTTTTGATAGGATTGTTAGTTTCAGTGGCAATAAAATTAGCTATGCAGATGTGATTGCTAATTTAAATATTCTTGATTACGATTATTATTTCAGGGCAACCAATATGTTGCTTTCGGGCAATTTGGCTGGTAGTTTATTATTGTTTGATGAAATCTTAAGCAATGGATTTGAGGCCCAGCATTTCTTGCAAGGCTTTAGTGAGCATATCCGCAATTTGATGGTATGCAAACATCCAGATACCTTAAGGTTATTAGAGGTTGCTCCAAATGTAGCGGCAAAATTCTCGCAGCAAGCACAAAGTTGTAATAGCAGTTGGTTATTAAATGCATTGAATATGCTTAACCAAACTGACTTCAACTATAAGCTCAGTAAAAACCAACGATTGCACGTAGAATTGGCATTAATGAAGTTATGCAACCTTCAAAGAGCTATTCAACTATCTACTCAGCAACCAATGGTTGATGAGAAAAAAAAAATTAATCTAAGTTCCCCTCCCGCAGAAGTTACAAAGGAAATACCCGCTCCCGTTTCTTCACAACCCACCATTGAAAATCCCACGCCAACTGCTAGTGTTCGGCCCGAACCAATTATTGTTGCCCAACCCGTAGCAAATGGAAAAACGCAATTAGAACGTTTGCGTGAGCAGGTTACCAAAAAGCAGGAAGAAGAGATGCAAACCCAACAAACTGGGGATGAAATTGTTGAAGTAAAAGGTGAAAACAAATCCTTTACTGAGGATGAATTTAAAGCGATTTGGGACCAATACTTATATAAACTTGAACACGGAGGCAAATCAAGGATTACCGCATTTTTACGTGAGTCGCCATTGAAATTTACCAGTCCGGTACAAGTTGAAATAGAACTGAAAAGCCAACTCGAAAGTGAAATGATGGAAGAAGAAAGAATGGATCTCATTCCATTTATGCGAAAAACATTACAAAACTCAGATTTAGAGCTCATCTTTACCATCAATAAAGACCGTATTGTGCACCTGAGCAAGGTTAGTAAAGGAGATCAACTCAAACGCATGGTTGATAAAAACCCCGCATTGGGGGATTTTGTGCAAGGACTTGGATTAGAAATTGATTATTAATAATGGTTTTAGGAAAAGAAAAAATTAAGCGCTCATTTGGAGCAAGAATGCGTAAGCTTTTGAGTTATTTTCTTAAAGGTTTATTGATCACTTTGCCATTTTACGCCACCTACAGGATCATCCGTTCCTTAATGGAATCTATTGATGCCGTATTGTTATTAGATACACCTGGATTGGGTTTCTTAATTGTTGTTGTAACCATAACCACCATGGGATTTATTGGTTCAACCATCATAACCCGGCCCATCGTAGATTTATTGGATGATTTTATTTCAAGTATTCCCTTTGTAAAAACCATTTACACCTCAGTAAAAGATTTAATTGAAGCATTTGTAGGCGAGAAAAAGAAATTTTCTAAACCAGTTATTGTGGAGTTAAATCCAGGCGTATACAAACCCGGTTTTATTACGCAGGACGATTTAACGCAACTCAATATGCCAGGAATAGTAGCAGTATACATGCCCCATTCTTACGCATTTTCGGGTAATTTGTTTTTTATAGATAAAAATAAAATCAAAGCCTTTGATGGCGAAAGCAGTAAGTTAATGCAGTTTATTATTTCAGGAGGTGCCATCAACTTCAATGATAAAAACGAAGAAACCTTGTAATGGAAACAATTAAAAATTTTAGCAAACTCATTCGCATCAATAATTTAATTATTATAGCTGCCACGCAAGTTTTTGCCTATTATTTTTTAAGTCCAAGCATTTCCCTAGCGCAACTTTTTGAACCTAATTTTATTGCCTTATTAACCTTAACTTTTTTGGTAGCGGCAGCAGGTTATATTATCAATGATTACATGGATGTAATGTTAGATTTGGTAAACAAGCCAGAAAAAGTGATTGTAGGAAAAAGCATTTCTAGGCGATGGGCTATGTTTTTACATTTGGGGTTGAACCTTATTGCCATTTTAATCAGTTACCAATTGAGCAAAAAACTAGCCTTGATGGTAAGTTTTTGCGCCTTGAGTTTATGGATCTATTCGCAGTTACTAAAAAAAATGTACCTCACGGGAAATATTTTAGTGGCCTTACTTACGGCATTTACCATTTTCATTTTAATACCATACGATTCAAATGTAATGGAGGCTGGCATTATGGTTTATGGCCTATTTGCCTTTTTAAGCACCCTTCAGAGAGAAATAATTAAAGACACCGAGGATTTGAGAGGAGATGAAAAATTCAAGTGCAAAACACTGCCCATTGTGCTAGGTATCAGAAAAACTAAAAAGGTAATTATGGGTTTTCAAATTATTCTTTTGGTATTGGGTATTTTTTATTGTGTTGCTTTTACCAGCCTTAGCTTAAGTGGCGCTACCATTAGCAGGTATTTTTTAATATACATGGGTATTGCTGTAATTGGCCCCATGTTTTATATGGTTCATTTAATTCATCATTCAGATGTAAAAAAGGATTTTACACGCTTGAGTTTTATTGCAAAAATCATTATGGTTACAGGCATTTTAAGCATGTGCTTTTGGCGCTTTTAATTTTGTGTTCTACCCAATGAAACACGCATTCAATTCATTGCTATTATTCAGTATTTTAATTAGCTGTAATCAGAGAATTTTGGCGCAAAACAACGCTGAAAGAACCAGAGGTTTTGAGTTGGCTTGTTTTAGTGGTTATCATTTTGCGTCGAACCCAGCTTTTAAAACGGGAGCAAGTCTTAACGGCATTGCCAACGGATTGGATATTTCTTGGGTTCAATACGGCTTAAAAAAAGAAGCTTTTACTAAAACCTTTGGAAGCGCGCGCATGGCCTTGCAAGCAAGGATTATTCAAATGAACAATGCCGATACCTTTGGGTATTGTTTGGGTGTACTTCCCTCCTATTTTGTGCCAATTTTAAATAAGCAGCAATTTCAAATAGGCATGAAATTATCTTATGGTATTAATTTTAATAGCAAGCAATACCACGAACAAAATAATTTCGACAATAGGGCAATTAGTTCTGGGGTAAATTTTGCATTTGACTGGGGAATGCATATGCAATACCTATTAAAAGAAAATTTACAATTTACCATTGGAACTGGCCTGTACCATGTATCTAATGGCAGCTTAAAAATGCCCAATGGCGGAATCAATATTATTTATGGAAATGTAGGATTGAGTTATTTCCCAAATGCCAAAAAGGGTTTAGGGATACAAAAACCAAATTACCATTTAGAAAAAAAACAATTCCACTACATGCTCCATATTGCTGGGGCTTACCGCGAATTGGGCTATTTTAACTATATCACTAAATTTCCCGTGTTTACCATTAGCAATAATGCCTATTTCTCTCTTAACAAATTATATGGAATTGGCTTAGGATTGGATGCCTTTTATGATGCCACGCAGGTTTTGTTGTATCGTTCAGATTTAAAAGTTGCAGATGTGGCCGAAAACCAAAAATATTTTATGGCAATTGGAATATACAACCGAATGGAATTGGGTAAATTGTTTTTTCCTCTTGGCATTTACCACTATTTAGCGCCAATAAAATTTGTGCAAGAACCAGTTTATGTAAGGTTTGGCTTAGGTTATCAAATCACCAAACACTTTTATTCTGGCTTGTTTTTCAAAGGAACCATTAACCATAAACAGCAATTACAATCTGATTTTATGGAATGGAGTTTGGGCTTTAATTTATAGCAGCAAAGTGCTAATAAGGCTAATTTCCAGAGAACCCTGCGAACTCTAGTGTTTGGACGGAGAGTACTTTGGTTTTTCCTTTTTGGATATTTACATCAAAAGATTTTTGTGCGCCCAATTGGTTATCGGTATTGTAGGCCATAAAGTCTACTTTTTGCAAACCAGTATCTAATGGCATTCTTGCGTAGTTTATGGAATACGGCAGTAATTGCCAGTTGCGGGTATCTGCCTGTTCTGAGATGGCGCTGTATAACATGGCTGCAGCTGCTAAACCTTGTTGGTCTTTGTTTTGTTGGGCTTTGTATACAGCCAATTGTTTTAATGCCACACGCATAAGGCCAACCGCCAATTCTTTTCCCATTCTATCGGCCAAACTTTTATAAGCAATGGCATTGATATCTTCAGTGATTTCAAATGGTGTTTGGCTGTTTCCATTTTGCAAAATTGCACGGGCATATAGCGGATTTCTTGTGATGTATTTGGGCAATGCCAATCGAATGAATTTCATTCCCAACATGTCTTTGTGTTGGTCTCTGTCTTCTACTCTGAACGGAACAGATATGCCTAATTCTGGATTAACAAATTCTACCCAGCCATTGCCATAATCTAGGATAGCTACATTGATGCTAAATTCATCCTTAATAGGTCCTAAACCATTGTTCCAAAAGAAGAGAACCGAACCTTTTTCTCTGTCAACATCGGCAGCTTTGATATTAAATTCGGCTTCATAGGCATGTTGTTCTTCATAAAAGCCAATTGCTTTTGCAGTTCTAATTAAATCTTTTTTCAATTGAAGTGGCACATTGGTACCAAACTGACTTAAGTAATCTGATTTGTATACCTCGTAAGCATTTCTATAGGAAATAAAGGCATCATTGTATTCGCCCTTGATATCATAAATTAAACCAATGAGGTTATGTGCAAAAGCATCACGCTTGTATTTGTTTTTGTTGCCATATTTATCGGTAATTTTTTGCATCTTTTCGAGCATTCTTTTACCTTCAATTAAGGCTTCATCTGGCTGATCCAAGGCCAGGTAATTAAGGGCACCGTAGTAATGCAATAAGATTTGCTCAAAACCTTCTCCGCCATAAGTTGCCATTTTAGCATTCACCAACATGGTCATTACAGCATCCCCCATTTTGAGGTTATAATCTTCTACAAAATAATCGGCTTTTCTAAAATAGGTATTGCTTGCAACATAATCACCTTGCATCCAAAGAACGGTTCCTTTGTTGAGGTAAAATAACAAACGGTTACGTCTCACCTTTTCCCATTTGGCATCATCGGATAAAATCTTGTTTACCGACTCAAAATTATTGTTGTAAACGGCACTCATGAGCGCTTCGTTTTTCTGGTAATACGTGGCACAGCCAGTTAACAGCAACAAAAATAAACCTACAAAAACGGCATAGAAGCCTATGCCGTTTTTTGAGAAAAAGTTTTTCAAGGGATTTAGTTTTTAATGAACTTCTTAATTTCTTTTTCTCCGATCCAAACCTTTTCGTTTGTTTCTAGATCAGTTAATTCTAAATTAACTTGGTATTTAATGGTTTTTTGGTTTTTGTATTGGTCAACAATACTGATAATAACGCCATTTAACATAAAATCAGCACCCTTTTCTTTGCCCCATTTTTTGCGGGTTTCTTCACTAGAAAAAGTTTGTTGATCGCTGCGTTCATCACGAATTTCGTTACGTTCTTCGCCACTTTGCACCACACTAACGGTACCAGAATTGATAAAGGCACGTTCCATGTTTTTAATAAAGGCAATAGTTTCGATGTGTTCTGAAGTTTTATTTTTAACCTGACCAATAATTACAGTTGGTTTTTTACTGTTTTTCATTTCGTAATTGGTGCGCCAAGGTCTGTCTAATACATCCTTAATCATTTCTTCGGCAACCAATTTAGAATCTGTATCGTTCCAGCGACCGCTGATATCGGTTACTGTGTTTGGATCCATGCGTTCTACTTTACGAGCGGGGCCGCAATTACTTAAAACCAGCATAGCAGCAAACCCAGAAGCTAAAATTATTTTTTTCATTGTCTTTTTATTTGATAGATTC
>CANFSD010000059.1 GCA_947449515.1 Bacteroidota bacterium | reverse complement strand
ATGGTTCCTTTGTCGGAAACAAACACATCAAAGCCACGCTGCTTGGCAAGTATTGCCGCGCCAGTTCCGCTTTCTCCGCTACCTAGTATGACTATCCTTTTTGTCATGACTACCTAACTTTTAAAGTAATAATGGTTACAATGGCCAACAAAACACCAATGATCCAGAAGCGCGCAACAATTTTAGACTCATGGAATCCACTCTTTTGAAAATGATGGTGCAGTGGCGACATTTTAAAAATTCTTCGACCTTCACCATACTTCTTTTTGGTGTATTTGAAATAACTTACCTGCATCATTACAGATAAATTTTCTACCAAGAAAATGCCGCATAAAATTGGAATCAATAATTCTTTGCGAACCATAATAGAGAAGGCTGCAATAATTCCACCTAAGGCCAAACTTCCTGTATCGCCCATAAATACTTGCGCTGGAAAGGCATTGTACCATAAAAATCCAACACAAGCCCCCACCAATGCACCGGCAAAAATTACCATTTCCTCTAGGTGAGGGATGTACATAATATTGAGGTATTTTGAGAAAATAATATTCCCACTTACATAGGCAAAAATGCCCAACACAAATGAAATGATTGCAGAGGTTCCTGCCGCCAAACCATCTATTCCATCTGTAATATTTGCCCCATTGGATACCGCAGTAATGATGAAAATTACCACCAATAAGTAAATGATATAATTGTAGTCTTTATAACTGCTGCCAATAAATTTCAACATATCGGCATAATCAAATTCACTCGATTTAAAGAAAGGAATCGTTGTAGTGGTTGCCTTGTGGTCTTTCACCAACATTAACTCGCCACTGATTACCTGCGGCATTAAATTTTGCTCTTTCACAAACTCCTCGGTTACCTCACCAGGATGATAAAATTCTTTGGTTTTAACATGTTGATTGAAGTACAAAGTGGTGGCTACAATAAAGCCCAATCCAACCTGACCTAAAATTTTAAACCTACCCGCTAATCCTTCTTTGTTCTTTTTAAATACTTTGATATAATCGTCGAGAAAGCCTACCAATCCTAGCCAAATGGTAGACACCATGATTAAAATAATATATACATTATTGATGCGTGCGAACAATAAAGTAGGAATTAAAATAGCCGCCAGGATTATTAATCCACCCATGGTTGGCGTACCCTTTTTTTGTTGTTCACCCTCCAAACCCAAATTGCGAATTTCATCGCTCACTTGTAGTTTATGAAGTTTATTAATTAAACTCTTTCCGAATACCAAGGAGATGGTCAATGACAAAATAATTGCCATTGCTGCACGAAAGGAGATGTATTGAAACATTCCGGCACCAGGAAAATTAAAGTGATCGTTTAAATAATTAAATAAATAATATAGCATAGCAGGTATATGATTTTAAGATTGAAACAGGTTAAAAAAATCTTGCAACATTGCTTTATCGTCGAATGGGTGTTTTACGCCTTTTACTTCTTGGTAATTTTCATGCCCTTTACCGGCAACTAGAATAATATCGCCAGCTTGGGCCATACTTACAGCTGTTTTTATGGCTTCCTTGCGATCGGTAATGCGCAACGATTTTTTATAGTGCAAAGCAGGAATTCCTTTTGCCATTTCATCCAAAATAGCTTCAGGATCTTCGTTGCGTGGGTTATCAGAAGTGAGAATAACACGGGTACTTAAATTACATGCTGTTTCGGCCATAATAGGACGTTTTGAGGCATCTCTGTTACCACCGCAACCAATTACAGTAATGAGTTCTTCGTTGCCTGTTCTAACTTCGTTTATAGTTTCAAGTACATTTTGCAAAGCATCTGGTGTATGCGCATAATCTACAATTCCAATTATGCCATTGGTAGAACGCACATAATCAAAACGCCCTTTCACAGAATTTAGGCTGCTCAAATGCATGATAATTTCATGTTTGTCCTTGCCTAATAAATAGGCTACCCCATAAACCAAAAGCAGGTTATAGGCGTTAAAATTACCAACCAGCCTAAACCAAGCTTCTTCAGTATCCATGTTAAGTAACATGCCATTGAAATCACTTTCTAAAATCTTGGCTTTAAAATCGGCCAAACTTTTAATTCCATAGGTATAGCGTGTAGCCTTGGTATTTTGCAACATCACCATGCCATTTTTATCGTCTTTGTTAACAAGGGCAAAAGCATCCTCGTTTACTTCATCAAATAATTTCTTTTTAGCCTTAATGTATTCCTCAAAAGTTTTGTGGTAGTCTAGGTGATCATGGGTGATATTGGTAAAAGCAACACCCGCAAAATGCAATCCTTTGATTCTGTCTTGGTGAATGGCATGAGAACTTGCCTCCATAAAACAATAGCTGCAACCCCTGCTTACCATTTCTCTTAACAAGGCATTGATGCGTATGGCATCTGGAGTAGTATGCGTTGAAGGTATTACTTCCTCATTTATTTGGTTCTGAACCGTTGAAAGTAAACCCACTGAATAACCAAATGACCTAAATAAATTAAAGAGCAAGGTGGCAACAGTAGTTTTACCATTGGTGCCCGTAATGGCTACAATTTTAATAGCCTTACTTGGATGACCATAGAAATTGGCTGCGGCTAAACCCAAGCAGGCGTGAGTATTTTCAACTTGAATATAACAAACAGCTTCATTTATTTCTGCAGGTAAGGTTTCACATACAATTACCGAACAACCTTGAGCAATAACTTGAGGAATAAATGAATGTCCATCAACAACTGTTCCTTTCACAGCAAAAAACATACTGGCAGCTTTTGCTTCACGAGAATCAAAGGTGAGCGTTTCTACTTCCTGCATCATTTTACCAGAAATAGCAATGGCCGGAATGCCAGAAATTATTTGTTCAATGGTTGCCATGTTTTATCCCAGTTGTAATTGAATAATTAAATTTTTGCGCAGTGGAGATCCAGGAGAAACTGATTGTTTTTTCACTTTACCAAAACCAATGAGTTGCACATGAATCCCTTTACGTTCTAATAAATACAAAGCATCCTTAGCACCCATACCTCTAAGGTCTGGCATCTTTCCATTCTGAATAATAATTGGCTGCATGGCAACAGAATTATCCTGTGCAGAAGCCATTACCCAATCAGATTCATCTTGATGAATAGAATCATTGTGAAAATGAGATGACAATTTTACCTGATCCAAAATTTCTTTCACATCACCTTTATCTGCCAATGGCAATTGCGGTAAATCGGTGGTAAAACCAGTATTGGTAAATTTTAATTCACGGTGCAAATTCAATGCACTTGCATAAACCTTATCGGCAATTTCTTTGAAAATAGGAAGGGCAACTTTTGCGGCATAATATTCACCTTCGCTTGGACGGCTTACCATTACAAAACAAGAATATTTTGGATTTTCTGCTGGAAAATAACCACAGAAAGAAGCGCGGTAGGCCTTGCCACGTGAGGCCTGACGAGGACCAGTAATTACAGCTGTACCAGTTTTACCGGCGTAGCTGTAGAAATTACTTTTTAAGGTAGAAGCAGTACCATGTAAAACCACACCTTCCATCATTGCGCGCAATTGTTTTGCTACTTCTGGTCGGCACATCTGCGGATTTAATACCACAGGAGGATAAGATTTAATAATCTTTCCAGCTTGATTGATGCTTTTTACCAAATTAGGTTTAACCATTACCCCATTGTTTGCCACTCCGTTGTATATGGTTAATAATTGCAATGGTGTTAAGGTTAGTTCGTAACCAATTGCCATATAGGGTAAACTCGTGCAGCTCCATGCTTTGTGTGATGGACTTTTAACATTGGGCATACCAACGCCCGATAATTGGAGGTTGAGCTTCTCTGTTAATCCCAATGCTTTATAATGTGCAAATACCTTTGAAGGATCTCTTTCGTAATACTTCTTCATTAACTTACCAAAGGCCACGTTTGAAGAATGCTCAAATGCTTCTTGCAAAGTGATAACACCTGTGCCAAATTCTGCATCTTTCATTACGGTATTGCAAAATGCTTTCTGCCCATTTTCAGCATCCACTTTGTCCTCAGGTTTCATAAAACCATCTTCCAACAATGAAAGCGCCGAAACCAATTTAAAAGTAGAACCAGGCTCTACACTTTCACCTACTGCATAATTGTATTTTTCTTTGTAAACCCCTTCCGACTCGCGGGTAAGATTAGCCACTGCTTTAATATCGCCTGTGGCAACTTCCATTAATATTGCTGTACCAAATTCTGCTCCATTTAAAATCAAATTTGACAGCAGGGCATTTTCTGCCACATCTTGTAAATTAATATCAAGCGTACTAATAATATCCTTGCCTTGTTGGGCATCTATCATTAACTCATCATCAATAGGAACCCAAGTGCCGCCAGCAATTCTTTGCATCACATGTTTGCCACTTTTTCCGCTTAATTTTTCGTCAAAAAAACCTTCAAGGCCCACACGTACCGAACCAATTTCTTGTTTAAAACCGATGGTTCTTTCTGCCAGCATTCCAAAAGGTTTCTCTCTTCTTGTACGTTCAGAAATTCTTAAACCTGCTACATACTTATTTCGCTTACCAAGTCTAAAAATGGGCATCTCCAGCATGGCATGCAATTGCATGTAGCTTATTTTTCTTTTAAATAAAAAATAACGATTGCCTTCTCTTTTTGCACGCAATAAACTTTGTTTATAGGCTTGGGCAGATTTATCTTTAAACAACTCGGCCAGGTCATTGGTTAATGAATCGAGGCTATTTTGAAAGCCTTCTTCCTCTTGAAATGCTTTTGCTTTTGTATCTAAAAACACATCGTAAATTGGCATAGAGGTAGCCAATAAATTTCCTTGACAATCAAAAATATTTCCGCGAGTTGCTTCAATTTCAAAAACGTGCGTACTTAAACTATCGGCCATGGCACGCCATTTCTTTCCTTCAAACACCTGAATTTTAAAAACCGTATACAGCACCAAAACGGCAAACACAAACATGCCGGAAAACACAAGGGTCATCCGCATGAGTATTGCTTTACGCGTGTTGGTATTTGTATTATTGCTTGCCACTGTAAGTGATTTTGCTTGGAGGTGTTTTTAATTCTTTGATTCCGTATGGCGCTAATTTGATAGCCACATTTGATTGTTTGCTTTGTGCCATCAATTCGCTTAGTTCGCTGATGTACTCGCTTCTTAATTCTTTAACTTCTTTATTTAACTGATCCGTTTTTCTAATAATATTTTCTGAACGATGACCATTGAAAATGAATAAAAATACCAGGCCACAGCAATAAAGGAGAAATGGAATTTGCCCTTTTAATTGTTCTGGATTTATGCGAAAGTCGAAGTCGGCAAAGCGCTTCACCGTTTCGGTAAAACCACTACTCTCCTTGCCAACTGGCTTTTGAGCTGTTGTTTCGTCTTCTTGAATAATCCGGTTCATTAACTATCTAATCGCTTTTCAGCAACCCTTAATTTTGCACTTCTTGATCTTGGATTTCGTTCTAATTCATCTGCCGAAGCAGTAATTACTTTTCGGTTCAAAGCCGTTAATGGCTTATGCACATTCCCATAAAAATCTTTATCGATATCGCCATTGAAATTTCCACTGGCTATAAAATTTTTTACCAAACGATCTTCTAAAGAATGGTAACTCATTACCACTAACCTGCCGTTTGGTTTTAATACTTCAGGAACTTGAGCGAGGAAGTTTTTTAACACTTCCATTTCGCGGTTTACTTCAATACGCAAGGCTTGAAAAACCTGCGCGAAGAATTTATAATCACCAAATTTTGGTGTATATTTTTTTAAAGCTTCTTTTAAATGTGCAACCGTCTTAATGGCTTGACCACCGCGGTACTGAACAATTTCTCTGGCAAGTGATTTGGCATTGTTTAATTCGCCAAATTGATAAAACACATCTGCCAATTGTTCTGCTGTATAATTATTTAACACATCACTTGCACTGCTGCCACTGGCAGTATGCATGCGCATGTCTAATTCTGCATCATCAAACCTAAAAGAGAAACCCCTATCGGCCTCGTCAAATTGATGAGAGGAAACACCTAAATCTGCTAAAATACCATCAACAGGCAATAGACCTTGGTACTGCAAATGATTTTTAATGAACTCAAAATTCTGGTCGATGAAAACCAAGCGCTCATCCTTAGGCAAATTTGCTTTCGCATCTTCATCTTGGTCGAACGCTATTAATACACCCTTTTCATCTAATTGTTGAAGAATGGCTTTAGAATGACCACCACCACCAAAAGTTACATCTACGTATCTTCCGGCAGGAGCAATTGCCAATGCTTCTATGCATTCTGGCAACATTACAGGAGCATGGTATTTATTTTCCATCTTCATCCTCCTTTTTACGTTTGCTCATTACCTCTTCTGCCAAGGCACTAAAATCTGATGGCTCTTCGCTCAGCATTTTTTCGTACTCAGCCTTATTCCAAATTTCAACCTTGTTGCCATAAGCCAACAAAACCAACTCGCCTTTTAGATCGGCAAACTCTTGTAATTGTTTTGGAATTAATACACGTGATGCCGCATCCATTTCCAATTTACTGGCACCCCTTAAAAAGTACCTTTTAAAGGTGCGCTCTTTTTGAATGTAATCACTCAGCTTATCAATTTCTGAAGCAATTAATTTCCATTCATTGCTTGGATACAAAACACAGCATTTTTCAAAACCACGGTTAATGAAAAAGGAATCCTTTGCCGCTTCCGGCAACTGCTTTTTTAAAGCAGAGGGAATCATTAACCTTCCCTTGGCATCCATTTTACATTCGAATTCTCCGTTTAGTTGCGTCATTGCTAGTGTTGAGCGATTACAGCGTAAAAATAGAAACAATTTTCCACTTTTCACCACTTTCTCCCACTTTTGTGGAAAAATCCGACTTTTACACATTGCTGTGGATTACCACAAGTGGCTTATAATACTGGCATTCATAGGTGTTTTTTAGGCGAAATGCGACTTTTCTAAAAATGGGGGTGTTAAGAAGTTTGGGGCCAGGAATGCGACATTTCAAAAATCGCAACTTGCTGATTTTCATTCAAGGCAAGCAAAGTGGTGGCGAATTGTGGGGGTGTTTTTTGAGAAAAAAATCGTGTTTTTAAGAAAAAAGTGGCGACTAAAAACGCTTATGTATTATTGTAAGATGATTCGCCAAACACTTCCCATAGAATTTATAGCCATTGAACCAGGCAATTTTCACTTATTTTTAAGGGTGAAAATTGGTCGTAGAAACGCTCGCTTTTTGCTTGATACGGGTGCATCAAAAACGGCATTTGATAGCCATCAAATTGAAAAATTTATTGCCAAATCAAAGCTGCTTGCCAATGAAATTCAATCAGTGGGTTTAGGTTCGAACCAAATGAATACGGCGCTATGCAATTTAAGCAGCATTCATTTTGGCGACATTGCCATTAAAAAAGCAGAAGTAGCGGTATTAGATTTGAGTCATGTAAACGCAGCCTACCAGCACCTTGGCTTTGCAGGCATTGATGGCGTTTTGGGAAGTGATTTTCTATACCTTTTGCAGGCAGAAATTAGTTACCCTAAAAAGCATTTAAAAATAAACAATAAAAGCCTATAGGGCCTATTCATCATCGCCATTAGCGATTATCTCTTCTGGCGTTTTGCCTAAGTTATCCATGGCAAATTTGGCATCTTCTGCCAATTCACTTTTAGGGTATTTTTTAATAAAGTCTTGGTATAATTCCTGCGCTTTATTCAATTCATTTAAATTATTCTCGTAGGTATAGGCCAATAAAAAAGAGGCATCTTCTATTTGTGTTGCCTTTGGATAATTCTTTTTGAGCTCTTCTAACAATTGAACGGCTTCATTGGCTTGTTCTAATACAATAGCACGCTGGGCCGCTTTAAACATAAACTCAGGAGCATGCTCATCATCTGGATAAGTTTTGGCAAAATCTAAATATGCAGTTTTCAATTGCCCCATTAACTCATTGCTAAAAGCACTGTCGTTGCTCTCCAATCCTTTGATATTTTTAAGTGCTTTCTCTTTGGGCGATTGGCAAGCAGCAAATACAAATAAGCCAATAATAAATAATGCAGCGGCGTGTATACGAGGTTTCATAATAGGTTAAATCAATGCTGCAAATAAATTGGATCACAAGCAAATCACCTCTAAACAAATAACCAAACTTATGCAGCTATTTCTGCTGCTTGTCTAATAGATTGGAAGAAAACGGGCTTCGGTTCGAACCGAAACTTTTATAAATATAAATTAATACTGACCCGTTCTCAACATTACCAAAGTGCAGGCCTCAACAGCTGAAATGCCTGCATTTTCAAGCTTTGCAGCAAACGCAGGATTCTCTGTACCTGGATTAAAAACTACACGTTTGGGATTTAAGGCAAGAATTTTATCCTCATATTCACCTTGGTTTTGTGGACCTACATAAAGCGTTACAGTATCAAAATCTGCTTGGCTTGGCCAAAGGGTTTCAATGGTTTGATTT
>CANFSD010000058.1 GCA_947449515.1 Bacteroidota bacterium | reverse complement strand
GGTTCTATAGCCCCAATCATAATTTTCTTTGGCAACACCCTGCTCAATCATGTAGGCATCATTTTTAAAAGCGCTGTCCCACTCATCTTTAGGCCAATGTAACATTTCTTGAACCGGCATTAGGTGAACAGTGTTAATACCCAATTGTGTCAGGTAGTCAAAGCCAATGACTTGGCCGCGGCTATTTTTTAATCCGCTAATTCCCATGGCAGGAAGGGTTCCTTTTAGGTTCGAATCAAGCGGAAGGAGGTCTGTAAAGTCTTGCACATGCACTTCATACGCCATTACATTTTCCATTTTTGGTCGGCCGTTTTTAAGTGGTTTTGCGGCTTTTGTTTTTTGGCAAACCCTGCATTTTCCGAAGCTATCGTCGCTTACTCTGGCATAGGGATCGCTGATATGAACTGGATTGGTTTCATAAAAAGAATTCCCTGGATCTGTTGCGCCATGCACGGTAAAATCATACCACATACCATTGAGGTTTTTAGGAATGGTGGTTTCCCAAACACCCATTGAATCTTCTGTGAGTTCAATAATTTGGTTGGGTGTTTGTTGGTCTTTATTTGCATAGAGGTAAAGACGCAATTTGGTTGCTCTTGGTGCAAACACTCGAAAGCTAGTAGATAGGTCATCTTCGGAAATGTTGGCACCCAATAGCTTGTCACTTTTTAAGGTTTTGAACCAAGGTTCGAAGCTGCACAATTCTTTTTTCTGGATACTAGGAATTTCTATATAGTAAACCCTTTTTTTATCTATTGCTTGTGCAGGGTAGAGGCTTATTTCTATTTGCCCTAGGCTATTAATTTGTGTTTGCGTTTCAATATGTTGAAGGGGGATTTTATTTCCTTTGGCATCGGTGAGTATAAATTCTTCTTTATTGGTTTTTAAAGAGCCCCTTGCATTGTTAATGCCGTTTATTACGACTTGAATTTTTTCATTGCTTACAATGCCAGCTTCCACCGAGAGGGGCACAAAACCCTTCATAAAAACCAAATTTTCGCCATCTAGGTTTGTAGCGGTTTTGGGCGGGTTGAGCCACTTGCCTTCACTGGTTCTAAATTTAAAAGCAGTGGATGGATTTATTTTGCTGTAGTTTGGATTGTAAATTCCTAAAGTCCAATTACCGTTACCCTCATTTTTTAGGTTCCAATTGCTGTCTTTTAAATCTTGGCTCCAGCCTCTAAAGGAACCAGTAACAGCTATTCCAGCCGGTTTAATTTGATAAATTTCTTCTGAAAACAAGAAATAGAGCGTATCGTTTTTTTGTTGGAAACCACTCAGCCAATCGTTAGTTGATTGGGCATAAAGGAAGTTTTGAATACTAGAAAGGAGCAAGAAACTTAAGCATATTTTTCGCATGTAACGAAAGTCGGGAAAATAATTTGAATTGGTGGGAAAAATGCCAAATATTGGACATTAGGTTTCAGATAATTAATTGCCATTTGATTAAACCTTTTGAATTAACTTGCATCTGAAGAAGAGCTAATGCGAAAAAATGCAGATAAACTATAGCGATACCGAACTCATTCAACTTTTTAAGGAACCCTTGCACAAGCAGGCGGCATTTAAAATGTTGTTGGAGCGTTATAGCAGAAAGGTTTATTGGCAGGTGAGGCGCATTGTAATTGACCACGATGATGCTGACGACGTGGTTCAAAACACCTTTATTAAGGTTTGGGAAAAATTAGCAGATTTTAGAGAGGATAGTCAGCTTTATACTTGGTTGTATAGGGTTGCCACCAATGAGGCTTTGGGTTTTTTACAAAAGAAAAAAGCCAATTTGAATGTAAGCATGGAAACCCTGCAGGCGCAATTGAGTGAATCACTGGTTGCGGGCACTTATTTTGACGGCAATAAGCTGGCTTTGGCATTGCAACAAGCCATTTTGCAATTGCCAGAAAAGCAGCGTTTGGTGTTTAATATGAAATACTACGACAACCTTAAGTATGAGGAAATGGAGGCGATATTAGGCACCAGTGTTGGCGCTTTAAAAGCTTCTTTTCATATTGCTGTTAAAAAAGTTGAGGCAATTATTAAACAACAATTAAACCAATAAGAAAATTAGTAATCAATAAAGTGATGGATCAAGAGATTTACAATAGCGAAAAATATTTAAGGGCCTTGCCTTTGCAGGGAGGTTTTACTGTGCCCACGCATTATTTTTCTGAGCTTGAAATGCGCTTAATTCAGGAAGAAGAAATTGCCTTTACCCCAAACCCCAAGGATGGGTTTGTAGTGCCAGATGCCTATTTTTCGGAGCTACATTCCCTCCTTGTTTCAAAGGTGGGCCAAACTGAGGCAAAACAAATTTCTATTCATTTTAAACCGGCTATTAAGTGGTTTGGTTTGGCGGCAAGTGTATTTTTAGTTTTTGGTCTATTTTTGTATGAATCAAGGTTAACACAAACACATGGTTCGAACCCCAAAATAAGCGCAGATGAAATTGCGGAACAATTAAATGAAGGTGATTTAAGTGAAGAGCTTTTGTGTGAGGCGGGTTGGTGTTCTGAGCTTGAAAAATTAAACATGATGAGTGATACAAGCAGTTTAGATGTACTAAACAGTGATTTGGAAGATGCGATAATAATGGATGAATTATAAGTAGGAAAGCGTATGAAAAGGAAAATAACATTGCTATTATTTTTAGTAGTTGGAAGTATTGGATTGGCGCTGGCACAAAAGGGTGGCGGCGGTCAACGAAGAGAAAAAATTGAGGCCATGAAAATTGGTTTTATTACACAAAGATTGAACCTTACACCGGAGGAAGCCCAGAAGTTTTGGCCTGTTTACAATAGGTTTAATGATGAGATGGAAAAGGTGCGCAAGGGCAATAGGGCAAGGGCAATGGAGGATGCCGGCGACATGGAAAATATGACCGATGCAGAAGCAGAAAAAGCGCTGAATGAGATGATTGCTAACAGGTCTGCAGAATTAGAAATAATAAAGAAATATACGGCGGAATTTAAGAAGGTTTTACCCGCACAAAAAGTTGTAAAACTATTTGTAGCAGAGCAGGCCTTTAAACGCGAGTTGCTCAAAAAATTGAAAGAACAACGTGACAATTAAATTTGATTTTTGATGGTTTACTAACGGACAAAAATCATATAATTATTTTTGCAGTGCGCCTGGGCATGAAAGTATATTTGCGGTATGATTAAGCAAACGAAATTTGTAAGCGCACAAGAGGCCGTAAGGCATATCCAATCTAACAATAGAGTTTTTATACACGGTAGTGCTGCCACACCTATTTCCTTGGTTCAAGCCTTAATGGATAGAAAGGAAGAGCTCAGGAAAGTTGAGTTAGTAAGCATAAGCACCTTGGGTTTTGATTTAAATGATCCTGCTTTAGAGGGGCATTTTTTCATCAATTCTTTGTTTGTTTCTGAATCGGTTCGACAAGCGGTTAATTCTAATAGGGGTGATTATGTGCCAGTTTTTTTAAGTGAAATTCCAAAACTTTTCAACGAGGATTACCTGCCATTAGATATAGCTTTATTACATGTTTCGCCACCAGATAAGCATGGCTTTGTGAGTTTGGGCACCTCTGTTGACATTGCACGCGCAGCAGCTTATAAGGCTAAAATAATTATAGCACAAATTAACCCCAATATGCCGCGGGTACATGGGGATGCGTTTATACCTTTTTCAATGATAGATTATGCAGTTGAAGTAACAGATGCTTTGCCAGAAGTTAGTTATTCTGATAGCAGTGACCCGGAATGCGAGCAAATAGGTAGAAACGTTGCCGAGTTAGTGGAGGATGGTGCAACGCTACAATTGGGTATTGGAACCATACCCGACAATGTTTTGCGCAATTTACATTCACACAGAAACTTGGGTTTACATACAGAGATGTTTTCGGATGGGGCTATTAGTTTGATCCAAAAGGGAATTATTAATAATAGTCAGAAGAAGATTGTGAACGGCTATTGTGTAACTGGCTTTTTAATTGGAAGTAGGCGTTTATATGATTTTGTTGATGACAATCCCATTGTAAAAGGGATGGATATTAGTTATGTAAATGATCCAAGGATCTTGAGTTTAAATCCAAAGGTTACGGCTATTAATAGTGCAATAGAGATTGATATAACGGGTCAGGTTTGTGCCGATTCAATTGGCATGTATCAATTTTCTGGGATTGGAGGGCAAATGGATTTTATTAGAGGTGCAGCACTTTCTGAGGGAGGTAAGCCAATTATAGCGTTGCCGTCTCGAACCAAAAAAGGCATTTCAAGGATTACCCCTGTTTTAAAACTAGGAGCGGGAGTTGTTACAACGCGTGGGCATATTCATTGGGTAGTAACAGAATATGGTGCAGTAAATTTATATGGCAAAAACATGGAGCAAAGGGCGGAGATGCTCACCAGTATTGCGCATCCGGATGACAGAGAAATGTTGGAGCGCGCAACTTTTGAGCGTTTCTTGAAGTAAAAGTTTCCCTTTTACGCGCCAGGGTAGTTTGCAATTCATGAAATTTGTCGAGATTTGGATGAAGACAATTCATGGATTTACGCGCAATTTTTAGGTGTTTTTTTGTTATAGCTTGTATTTGTTTACTAAATGCATGTAGCGAGCGTTATACCTATAGAAAAAAGGTAAATGCACCCATGAAAAGGGGGACAGTATGCTTTAAATTGGTGAATTTGAGCCCGAGTGCTTTGAACCCTAATTTTGAATTGGAAATTACCAATTATGCTATTAAACGATTAGAGAAAGAAGGCTACCATTATACAATCAAAAACCCACAATATGAGGTGATATTAGAGATGTTGTTAGACTCTTCGCTTAACCACGGATTGGCCTATTACAATATTGGCAAAAGCCAGTTTAACTATAATTATAGCAGGGTAAGTCCGTGTTTAAATTTGCGCATGGAGGCCCACCATATTAAAACCTCTCATTTGGTTTGGGAGGATAAGTATGATTTATACTATTTTTACGACTTTAGAAGAGATTTATTTAGAAGCAAGGGGGTAATAAAATATATGCTTTCAAGTATAAACGATGAAAAATAATGCAAACAAAAAAATACAAGAATTTCGCTGAATTTTATCCTTACTATTTAAGTGAGCACCAAAACAAGAATTGCAGGTTATTGCATGTAATAGGCACTACTTTGTTTTTTGTGTTTTTGATGGGTGCATTTCTATTTCATAAAATTGAAATATTGTGGCTTTGTCCGCTTGCTGGCTATGGCTTTGCATGGGTTGGGCACTATTTTTACGAGAAAAACAAACCCGCAACGTTTCAGTATCCGCTATACAGTTTGTTAGGAGATTTTAGACTCTATTTTGAAATAGTAGCAGGAAAAGAACGTATAGATAATTAATAGGTTTTTTGCCTATAAATCCATTGCATTTGCAACTAATTCTGCCAAGTCTTTTACGTCTATTTCTGCTTCCTTGTTATGGTGTTTAACACCATCTCTGAGCATGGTCATACAGAAAGGACAGGCAGAAGCTACCACATTTGAATTGGTTTCTAGAATATCGTCTGCGCGCTCAATATTTACTTCTTTGCTGCCTTCTTCTGCCTCTTTAAACATTTGAGCCCCGCCAGCACCGCAACATAAACCGTTTGCTTTGCTGCGTTTCATTTCAATCAAAGCGGCATCTAATTTTTCAATTATTTCGCGTGGTGCTTCATAAATATCATTTGCTCTGCCTAAATAGCAGCTATCATGGTAGGTAATTCTTTGACCCTTGAAGGCGCCACCTTTGATGGCTATTTTTCCATCATTTAATAATTGATTGATAAGTGTAGTATGGTGCAATACTTCATAGTTACCGCCTAATGCAGGATATTCATTTTTGAGGGTATTGAAGCAATGCGGACAAGCCGTAACAATTTTTTTGATGCCGTAAGCGTTTAATGTTTCAATATTTTGCATGGCCATCATTTGAAATAGAAACTCGTTTCCAGCGCGTTTGGCGGGGTCTCCGGTGCAGGCTTCTTCTGTTCCAAGAATGGCAAATTGGAGGTTTGCAGCATGCAAAATTTTTGCCACAGCCTTGGTTATTTTTTGTGCACGTTCGTCAAAACTACCTGCGCAGCCTACCCAGAAAAGTATTTCTGCTTCTTCGCCTGCAGCGGCCAATGTGGCCATGGTACGCACTTTAAATTCGCTCATACAAATAATATTTACTTTACGCTATTAATTTATTAATCTTCTTGTGTCCAATTGGCGCGGTCCATTGGCGAGAATTGCCATGGTGCTTGGTTGTTTTCCATATTGCTAAACATATTGTTTATTGCAGCAGGAGCGGCGCTTTGTTCCATTACTTTATAGCGGCGCATTTCTACAATAATTTCCATAGGGTTTATGTTTACTGGACAAGCCTCAACGCAGGCATTACAGGTATTACATGCCCATAATTCTGCTTCAGAAATATAGGAGTGGAGGTTTTTACTGTCGTCTACAAATGTTCCTTTATTGGCATCTATATTTTTACCTACTTCTTCCAAACGGTCGCGTGTATCCATCATCACTTTGCGTGGCGATAAGGTTTTACCTGTTTGGTTTTGCGGACAAACACTTGTGCATCTACCGCATTCTGTGCAGGTATAGGCATCCATTAAATTTTTCCAGGTAAGGTCTGTTACATCTTTTACACCAAAACTTGTTGGTGGTTGGTAGCCTTCAGGTGTTTGTGCGCTTGGATCGAGCATTAACTTAACCTCTTGCGTAACGGAAGCCATATTATTGAGTTCTCCTTTAGCTTTTAGGTTAGAATACCATGTATTGGGAAAGGCCATAATGATATGGAAATGCTTGCTAAAAGGTAGGTAATTCATGAACAAGAAAATACCAATAATATGGAACCACCAGGCAATTCTTTCAAGTAAAATAAGGCTTGCGTTGCTCATGTTGAGCCAATTATAAAAAGGCACAACCAACCATGAGCTGATTGGGAATGAACCGGCATTTATATAGTGATCAACACCTCTTAATTGAAGGATTTGATCTGCTGCATTCATTTTGAGCAATGCGCCCATTAAAACAATTTCAATAAACAAAATTGTGGCGGCATCTCTACTGGCAAAGCCTTTTAATTCTGGGCTTTGAAAGCGTGCAATTTTTAAAATATACCTGCGACTTAAAAAGATAATACATGCAATGGAAACAGCAAATGCAAGAATTTCAAAAAAGCCAATGGCAATATCGTAAATGGGTCCGAAAACAGACAGGACTCTGTGGGTACCAAAAATCCCATCGATGAGTATTTCGAGCACCTCAATATTGATGAGGATAAATCCTGCATATACTATGAAATGCAAAACAAAAGGCACGGGCCTTGCCTTCATTTTACTTTGCCCAAATGCCACGCCCAGCATGGTTTTGAAGCGAAGAGGCTTGTTATCTGAAAGATCTATGTCTTTACCCAATAAAATATTACGTCTAATTTTACTTAGGTTTTTTGCAAAAAAGTAGGAGGCCACTCCTGTGAGAATCAAAAATACAATACTTGAAATCATATGCTTTTCTTGTAGCACAATATTAGGTAATTGGTTCGAACCAAAAAGGATTTTAGGCATTTTTTTTTAATGTGACATTCTTAGCTTGTTCCTAGCTCAGAATGTGTTAGTTTTGTTTTAGGTCTATTTATTAAACACCTTTAAACTCCCTCAACCTATGTATGTAATTTTAATTTTATTTGTAGTTGTAGCCATGATTTTATTCAGTGGTTTGCAAACTGTTCAACAAGGAACTGTAACGGTAATTACTGTTTTTGGAAAATATAAACGCATTATGCAGCCTGGCTTAAATTTGAAAATTCCAATTATAGAGCAGGTTTATAAAAAGATTTCTATTCAAAATCGTTCGGTAGAATTGGAGTTTCAGGCAGTAACCATTGACCAAGCCAATGTTTATTTTAAATCGATGTTGTTGTTTAGTGTAATGGATCAGGAAGATGAGACCATTCAACGTGTTGCTTTTAAATTTTTTAGTGAAAAGGATTTGATGCAAGCTTTGATTCGCACCATTGAAGGCAGTATTCGTGCTTTTGTTGCTTCAAAAAAACAAGCAGAGGTTTTGGCTTCACGTAAAGAAATTGTTGATTTTGTGAAAGATCAAATTGACCATACTTTATCTACTTGGGGCTATCATTTACAAGATTTGCAAATCAATGATATTACTTTTGATCAAGCCATTATAGAGAGCATGAGCAAAGTTGTTGCTTCAAACAATTTGAAAGCTGCTGCTGAAAATGAAGGCCAGGCTTTATTAATTACAAAAACAAAGGCTGCCGAGGCAGAAGGTAATGCCATAAAAATTTCTGCAGAAGCAGAGAAACAAGCAGCCTTGTTGCGTGGAGAAGGCGTTGCCTTGTTTAGACAAGCAGTAGCTAAAGGGATGTCTAATGCTGCGGAGGAAATGAAGCAAGCCAATTTAGATACCAATGTAATTTTGTTTAGCATGTGGACAGAAGC
>CANFSD010000057.1 GCA_947449515.1 Bacteroidota bacterium | reverse complement strand
TGTATTAAACAAGAACTGTTTGAAGATTTTAAAGGCACGGTTAAAAGTTTGGGTGCTTGGGGAGGAGATTATGTTTTGGCCACCGGCGAAGACACCGTCTCTTATTTTCAAAGCAAGGGTTACAACAGAATTATTTCATTTAACGACTTAATATTATAATGTCAACACAAGAAAATACAGCATCAGTTTGTTGGAAAAGCCCTTCGAACATTGCTTTGGTAAAATACTGGGGGAAACGTGGAGAGCAGTTGCCTGCCAATCCTTCCATTAGTTTTACCCTCGATCAAGCCACTACTGAAACACATTTTAAAGTAGGTCCTAAATCAGAGGGCAGTGGAATTAGCTTAGATTTTTTATTTGAAAACCAAAAAAATCCAGTTTTTGAAGAGAAGTTAAAACCTTATTTGGAAAAAGCGAGCCGTGATTTTGCATGGTTAAACGATTTTCATTTAGAAATTAGTTCTTCGAATACTTTTCCTCACAGCAGTGGAATTGCTTCATCGGCTTCAGCGTATAGTGCATTGGCTTTGTGTCTTTGTAGCTTGCATGAAAAAATCACTGGCGAAAAGCTTGAAGATTTTTATAGTACTGCTTCTTCATGGGCGCGAATCGGTTCTGGTAGCGCGTGCAGAAGCGTATATGGTGGGTATAATTTATGGGGCTCAACTCCATTTTTAGAAGGTAGTAGCGATGAAGAGGCAGTGAATATTGACCATTTGGTTCATTCAAATTTTAAAGATTTCAGTGATACCATTTTAATTATTGAAAAGGGTAAAAAGGCCGTTTCCTCTACAACAGGACACGCTTTGCTCAAACAGCATCCTTTTGCAGCAACACGCTACCATTTGGCTGCCGAGAATACTGGCAAACTATTAAATATACTAAAGACTGGTGAACTAAATGATTTTATTCAATTGGTTGAAGCAGAGGCTTTGATGCTGCATGCGTTGATGATGACTTCACCTACACCTTTTATTTTAATGAAGCCAAATACCTTGGCTGTTTTAGAAAAAATCAAGGATTTCAGAAACCAAACTGGATTACATTTGTTATTTACTTTGGATGCCGGAGCCAATGTGCATTTATTGAACCCTAAGTCGGAAGATGCTAAGATTCAAGAATTTGTTAAGAATGAATTAATAGGTTTTTGCCAAAATCAGACTTACTTTTGTAACCACATTGGAAAAGGCCCAGAATTAAAATAAACATGAAATTAAAAGAATCCTTATACTATGCCAAAATACTTCTTTTCGGAGAGTATGGAATTATAGAAGATTCGAAAGGTTTATCTATACCTTTTAACAAGTTTAACGGCGTTTTAAAGTTGTCTAAAGATGGCAGCGATTTTGCTGTTCAATCCAATAAAGACATTCAATTGTTTTATGTCTACTTAAGACAATTGGATCAAGAAGACAATTTATGTTGTCATTTTGATTTGGAACGTCTGCAATCTGACATTGAAAACGGACTCTACTTCGACAGCAGCATTCCTCAAGGTTTTGGTGTTGGAAGTAGTGGTGCTTTGGTTGCATCTTTATATGATGCTTATTGTACAGACAAGATTACCATTGAAGCCAATCAAAAAGGGGATGAGATTTTAATGCTTAAGCAAACATTTAGCAAGCTTGAATCTTTTTTCCATGGTAAAAGCTCTGGTTTAGATCCATTAATTTGTTACCTTAATTTACCGGTTTTAATCCATTCTAAAACACATTTGGATACAGTTGGCTTGCCTAGTCCGAATGAACATGGCAAAGGTGCTATATTTTTAATGGACAGCGGCTTGCCTGGACAAACCCAAAATATGGTTTCTATATTTTTGGAAAAATGCAAACAAGATGGTTTTAGACATTTAATCAAAAACCAGTTTAAGAAATACAACGATGAGTGTATTGAAGCATTCTTGAAAAAAGACTTCAAACCATTGTTTCATTCTTTAAAGCAATTGTCTCAATTGGTTTATGATAATTTTAGTCCCATGATTCCTGACAACTATAAGAAATTATGGAAAGAAGGCATAGACAGCAACTCCTACTATTTGAAATTGTGTGGTAGCGGTGGCGGCGGCTATATTCTAGGATTTACAGAAGACTTTGAAAAAGCGTCTAAAAAATTGAAGAACCAAAATTTACAGGTTATTTATAAATTTTAAGTTTAAATGTCTGGCGCGACTCATTCTAAAGAAAAGCAGCCAATAGCCATTAAAATTATTGCTTTGTTGTCCATCGTTCGATGGTACAATATATTACTAACAGTTTTCGCAGAATATTTATCGGCCTATGTGCTGATGCGCGAAGAGTCAAACACATTTGCGCTCTTGCTGGGCGATTGGAAACTCCATGCCATTGCGGTAGCATCAATATTTAGTATAGCTGGCGGATTTATTATCAATAATTTCTATGACTATGAAAAGGACTTAATCAACAGGCCAGATTCTACCCTGTTTAATAAATGGATAAGCAAGAAAACCACCCTCAATTTTTATATTGCCTTTAATGTCATCTCCGTTTTGGTGGCTTGTTTGGCTTCATTTAAAATAGGATTGTTTTTTATCGGATTTATATCAGCACTGTGGGTGTATTCTCACAAATTAGAAAGACTTTCATTTATTAAAGAACTTGCAGCATCTGCCTTAAGCATCACCTGTTTTTTTGCCGTTTTATTGCATTATTCGAAGTTCTACCCTTACATATTTATATACGGGGCCTTTTATATCAGCTTGGTATATGGCAGAGAATTGGTTAAGCAATTTATTAACTATACGGGCGACAAAGTCTTAAATATACAGTCATTACCAGTGTCTTTGGGTATCGATAAAGCAAAGTCTTTTTTGGCCTTTGTCATCGTCCTGTCCATTGCAGGAGGCTTGGGTATATTGTTACACGACGGGTTAATGTTGCGTAATTATTTTATACTCTTTACCTTGTTTTGCTTGGTCTCAATATTGACCTTAACAAAATACAATAAATACAAAGCAGCAAATGCTGTTTACAAAATCCTTTTAGTAGCAGGAATATTGAATTTCCTTTGGATGTAAATAAGCTTTTAAATTAAGCTTGAGATCTGAGAAGGGAATAGCATTAAAGCAAGCAATGCTATGCTGCAAACAACAAGAACAAATCTTAAATTGGCTGGCACTTTAATTTCACTGCTTTCATGTACTTCAGCAAACATTGCAATAATAATTTTGAAGTAATAGTATACAGCCATTAATGATCCTGCAATACCACAGATTGCTACCCACATAAAACCATTGTCAATTGCTGCAGTAAACACCATGTATTTGGCCATAAAGCCAGACAACGGAGGAATACCAGACATTGATAGCAATGCAAAGGTCATAACCACAGCTAAGAATGGACTTCTGCGGATAAGTCCTGTAAAGGCTGATATTTCTTCATTCTCAGCACTATGAGTCTTAACCCATTTGAATATTGAAAAAGCAATAATGCTTGAAATGCTATAAACTAAAGTATAGTACAATAGTGTGCCTGCACTGCTGCTGTTCATACACAGTAGGGTGATGACCATAAAACCAGCGTGAGAAATACTAGAGTATGCTAACAAACGTTTTACATTGCTTTGAGCGCTGGCTATTAAATTGGATACCAACATGGTTAACGCAGCAATTACTGCAAACAATAGGGCATACTCAGCACGCACTGGCATGAAGGTTAAGAAAAACAATCTATAGAAACCTGCGAATGCTACAGTCTTAACAAAAGTAGCCATAAAGGTAGTAATCATTGTTGGTGAACCTTGGTAAACATCAGGCGCCCAAAAGTGGAAAGGTGCAGCAGATACTTTAAAGGTCATAGCACCTAACATTAAAACGATACCTGCCAAAGCCATACCGCTTATTTTGTTAGCGCCTAAAAAGCTTGCTATACCGGCGTTGTCAAAATGACCAGTTGATCCGTAAAGTAAAGCGATACCAAATAATAAGAAGGCCGAAGCAAATGCGCCTAATAAAAAGTATTTAAATGCTGCCTCGTTTGAACGCATGCTCGTTTTGTGGCTACCTGCCAATACGAACAAAGGAATTGAAAGAACTTCGATACCTAAGAACAACATCACCATATTGGTGAAAGATACCATTAACAAGCCGCCTGTCATTGAGAACAAAACCAAGGCATAGTGGTCAGAAAACGTATTGCTGTTTTGGAAATAGGCATTGGCAACGATGAACCAAAGTATGGCCAATGTAGAACTAACAATAGTGAACGCTAGAGCAAAATTGTCTAAAGTCATCATATTGTAAAGATTTTCATTGTGGTTCCAATCCAACACACAGACACTAATGTTTAATAGAAGTCCTGCGATAACCACCACCATAAATGGTCTTTTGATTCTTAAAAGACCCGCAATAAGTGATAATACGCCTAAAGTCGATAATATAATTAGTTCTTTCATTGGATGCCTTGCAGTAAAGTTTGAATTGAAGATTCTGTAATTTCAAGAATTGGTTTTGGATACACACCCATAACAACGATTAAGATAACGATTATGCTTAGGGTTATTATCTCTTGTTTTTCTAATTTAGGGAAATGTAAAGTTAGTGAGTTGGTTTCACCAAGCATCATCTTTTGGAATGCTCTTAACATATATACAGCACCTAATATGATGCTTAAACCAGCAAATGATGCCGCCACCATATTGGTTTGGAACACACCCAAGATTAATAAAAATTCACCGATGAATCCATTGGTAAATGGAAGCGCAACATTGCTCAATACGATGATAAAGAACAAGAAGGCAAAGCGAGATTCTACACCTCTAATGCCGCCAAGTTTTGTCATCTCTGAAGTATGCATTCTGTTGTATATAATGTCGTATGCAAAGAACAAACCTACAGTGTTAATACCATGACTCATCATTTCCATTAATGAACCTTGTAAACTCTGCATGTTCATAGCAAAAATACCTGCCGATATCAAACCCATGTGCGCGATAGAAGCATAAGCAATCAGGTATTTAAAGTCTTTTTGAATGATGGCTATGCAAGATGCGTATATGATACTCACTACCGACAATCCAATGATCAAATAGCCATATTCATGAACGCCATCTGGAACCATTGGCAGTACCCAACGGATTAAACCATAAGTAGCCATTTTTGACATTACACCACCCAATAACATCACACCGGGTGTTGGTGCAGCCACATAAGTGCTAGGTTGCCAAGTATGGAAAGGGAATACAGGCATTTTAATCGCAAAGGCTAAAAAGAATGCACCCATAATTAAACCTTGTTCAACTAATGGCAATGAACGTCCTGCTGCGTATAAAGCTTGGATATCAAAACTGTGGTTGGCTGTATGTAAATACAAGTAGATTAATGCTACAAGCATGAACAAACTACCAAACAAGGTATAGATGAAAAACTTAAAGGTTGTTTTTTGACGGTTTTCACCACCCCACATGAGGATGATAAAGAAAATAGGAATTAAAGATACTTCCCAGAAAATGTAAAACAAGAATCCATCCATGGCAACGAATGAACCTATCATTGCGCTCTGCATCAACATCATTAATGCATACAGTGTGTGCGCGTTGTTGTATGTTTTATTGAATGAGGCATAAACAATTAATGGCATAAGCATGGTGCTTAATAAAACCATGAGCATGCTAATACCATCCATTCCTAAGCGGAAACTAATGCCCATGTTTGGTATCCATGGCATATTGTAGTTAAGTGTTTCTAAAGCACCAGATTTTAATGTGCTTAAGGCAAAAAGAGCCAATCCAAATTCTATAAGAGATAATACAAGCGCAATTTGTCTTGCGTTTTTACTGCCTGTTAGGAGTAAAATAAAACCACTTAATAGAGGAAGCAATATGAGTAATAATGTCAACATGTTGGTCTAAATAAAAAAGATGAACAATAATAAAATTGCGAATACAAATGCGATGGCATAATAACCGGTGTTTCCTGTTTGGATTTTACGGGCAATTGAAGCCAAGCCTTGTGTTAATTTTCCGATACCTCTTACCATTCCATCTACTACCGGAATGTCTATACCTTTTTCAAGGAATAGTGAAACCTTATCTAATGGTTGGGTAAACACTTTGTTATAGAATTCATCTACATAAAATTTGCCATAAGCCAATTTCTTGAATGAACCTTTCATGTGTGAATCTGATTCAGGCACATAATTTTTACTTACAAATAAATGTCTGGCGTATAAAATAACCATAACAATTAATACAGTGGTTAATCCCATTAACATCCATTCTACACTGGCTTCAATATGGCTGCTGCTAACACCTAGGACTGGACTTAAATAAGCTTCAAATAGATTGTGCAAACCTAATCCTTGGCCAATGACATGCGGAAAGCCAACAAATCCTGCAAACGCTGCACACACTGCCAATACAATTAAAGGCAAGGTCATGTTCAATGGAGATTCGTGTAAGTGGTGCTCCTGATCGTGGGTACCTCTAAATGATCCGTGGAAGGTTAAGAAGAACAAACGGAACATATAGAAGGCTGTCATTAATGACACCAATAAGCCTAAGGCAAATAATATTTTGTTGTGGGCAAATGCCTCACTTAAGATTTGGTCTTTACTGAAGAAACCTGCCAGTGGAGGAATTCCTGAAATGGCTAAAGTTCCTATTAAGAAGGTTAAATAGGTAATTGGTAATTTCTTTTTCAATCCACCCATTACACGGATATCTTGTTCGCCACCCATCGCGTGAATAACACTACCAGATCCTAAGAACAATAAAGCTTTAAAGAAAGCGTGTGTTACAACGTGAAATACTGCTGCAGTGTATGCACCAACACCTAAGGCAACAAACATCAAACCCAATTGGCTGACCGTTGAGTATGCCAATACTTTTTTAATGTCGTTTTGGAACAAACCGATAACCGCACCAAGCAATGCCGTAGCGATACCAATAATGCTTACCAAAGTCATGGTGTCAGGTGTTAAGGAGAACATTACGTTTGTTCTTGCCACCATGTAAATACCTGCTGTTACCATGGTTGCAGCGTGTATCAATGCAGATACAGGCGTAGGACCCGCCATCGCATCAGGCAACCACGTATACAAAGGAATTTGTGCGCTTTTACCCATGGCGCCTACAAAAAGGCAAAAGGTAATAAGGGTTAAAGTTTCAGTGCTAACCGAAGATTCAGCTAAGAATCCTGGGCTAAATAAAGTGCTGTAGTTAAGACTTCCAAAATTGAAGAAAATAAGACACATGGCGATTAAAAAACCAAGGTCACCTATTCTGTTCATGACAAATGCCTTTTTAGCTGCATCATTGTTTTTGTTGTCTTTATACCAGAAACCAATCAGCATAAATGAGCAAAATCCTACACCTTCCCAGCCGATAAACATCACTAGGAAGTTATTTCCTAGTACCAATACCAGCATGAAGAATATAAATAAATTTAGATATGCGAAGAATCTTCTCATGCCATCGTCGTCTTTCATGTAACCAACAGAGAAAAGATGGATTAAAAATCCAACACCTGTTATCACCATTAAGAAAATGGAAGAAAGAGGATCCACTAAAAATGAAAAAGATGCATTGAAGTCGCCAGCAATTATCCAATCAAATACTTTTACCTCAACTGGGTGAAACGATTGCAATTGTGATTGAAAAACCACCGCAGAATCGATGAAGCTTAACAACACACCAATGCATGCAATCACTGCAGCCAGCGGTTTGCTCAGTCGTCTGTTCATCAAAGCGATGATGGCGAAACTGATTAGTGGAAATAAGGGAATTAATTTAACGAGTTGTTCCATTCTATTTGTATGCCTTTATATCGATTATGCTTACCATTTTAATTTAGTCAATACATCTGTGTCACTTGTGCCTGCATTTCGGAATATCATGATTAAGATAGCCAGACCAACTGCAACCTCCGCTGCTGCTACTGCCATGATAAAGAATACAAACACTTGGGCTTGACTGTCTCCAAAGTATGATGAAAAAGCCACTAACAATAAGTTAACGGCATTGAGCATAAGCTCAACACACATAAAAATAATGATGGCATTGCGTCTAAGCATTACACCTAAAGCACCTACACAAAACAAAGCGGTACTTAATATAACGTAATAGTTAATTGGAATTCCGTGTAAATTCTGCATTACGATTGAAGTTTGTTTTTAGATAAATATACAGCACCTACCATTGCTGCTAAAAATAAGATTGAAGACACTTCAAATGGCAAAAGAAAATCAGTGAACAATACTTGTCCAAGTTTTTCAATTGTTCCTACTTGTGCGTCTGCGATTGTGCTTCCTGGTAGTTCAGCACCTTTTATAGTTCCCACCAATGTTAACATCAATAAGCCGCCTGCTATTGCTGAAATTATCATAAGGTAAGGGTGTTTATTTGGTTCAGCGTCTTTGTTTTGATTAAGCATCATAATCACATATAAGAAAAGCACCATAATGGCACCTGCGTATACAATGATATGAACTGCTGCTAAAAATTGTGCATTTAGCAATAGGTAATGCCCAGCGATAGCAAAAAAGGTGATGATTAAACTAAGCACACTGTATACAGCGTTTTTAGTAAATACAACCATCAGGCTGCTCATCAATGCTAGGAATGATAAAAACCAGAAGATATATTGGGTAAGGCTCATTTAATTGTTTGCGAATTACGTTGAATTGAAATGGTTTTAATTTGACTTTTATCCACTTAATTAGTGTTTGTTACTTGGTTTTAAAACCTTGTCAAGAAAGGTTCTGTT
>CANFSD010000056.1 GCA_947449515.1 Bacteroidota bacterium | reverse complement strand
GGTGTACCTTTTAATACCTGCCAAGTACCAAATAAGGTATATAAATTGGTTTCGTTTAATTCATGGGTTTCTAATTCGGCCACTGCCCTAATTAATCGCCAATAACGCACCATATCATAGGTATTTTCGGCAATAAAAGCGCGATCGCGCGCACCCCAAAGGTTATTAGATTTTAATATACGTTCCAATGCCTTATCGGCATATTTTTGGTCTTCAAAAATGGCATAAATAGCGTTATTTACAGCCTTCAACAAGTTTAAATGAAATTTCATACGGGTATTTCCCTCCTATTTTACAAGGCGCGAAGGTAACACATTTAGGTCAGCATCTGTCAGGCTTCCTGAATATCTTTTAGGATTCTGTATTCAGCAGGGAAATAATTATTCACTCTATTGGGCAATATTTTAACCCAACCCAAGGCCAATCCTTGGTAACTGGCCAAGCACCAACCTTCTTTAACTTGGGTGGGAGGTGTTAAGTTGGCCCGTTTCAAATATTGCAAAGCCGTGTCTTTGTCCATTTCCCAGCGTTCAATACCTTTATTTAAACCATTTGCCAATGCCAAAGAATGTTCTGGTATAAGCCTTCCGGCTTTGTCTAATTTGCCCATACAAATGCCCGCATGCTTCACATACATATTGGTTCGAACCCACTCATAATGCGGAATACTGTTTTTGGGAAAGGCATATACAAAATCATTTTCCATAAAGTAATCAAATGCCAGGGGCGTTTCGAACCAAGGGTGAATTTGCGGAAGTATTTTTTTAGGGACAAAATTGAGGCTGCTGCGTTTTTGAAATTTATTAGAAGTATCGGCCTCAAATGGTTTTTTGAGCACTGCCATAAACAAGCCTTCGCCTTTAACCTTATGCGGCAAAAACCTAAATTGATATTGATCTACACTGTATACAGGCCATGTTGCAGGTATTTGAATTGGATAAGCCTCCACATTTGCCGAAGAAATTAATTGTTGCACTTGTTTTTCATTTTCCAATTCATTGAATGTACAAGTAGAATAAACCAAGAAACCACCCGGTTTTAAACATGGCAAAATATCTTGTAATATTCTTTCTTGCCTTGCAACGCAGAGTGCAACATTTTCTTCATTCCATTCATCCATGGCCTTTGGATCGCGCCGCCACAAGCCTTCTCCACTGCAAGGCGCATCCACCACTATTAGGTCAAAAACTTCTCCCAATTTTTGAAATTGTTTTGGATCGTTGTTGGTGATAACGGCATTTACAGCTCCCCAACGGATAATGTTTTCTTGCAACACTCCCACCCTGCTTTTAATAATTTCATTAGAAACCAATAAAGCACTTTGTGGCAAAGCATTTAAAAGCAAAGTACTCTTACCACCCGGTGCTGCACACAAATCAAGAGCCAAAGCATTTTCTGGAATGGGTAAGTTGCGTATAACGGTATCTAAAAACATGCTCGAACTCTCTTGTACATAATAGGCACCTGCATGTAATAAGGGATCTTCAATAAAAGAAGGACGTGCCATTAAATACCTACCTGCACCGCACCATTCAACCACTTCCTCCTTTTCAAAAGCAAGGGAGGGCTTCTGCGCATTGAGCCGAACCGAACTGATAAATGATTTGGAAAGTGCATCAAAAAAATATCCTGCCTCTTCTGGAAAAAGCGACAGGATATTTTGGGTAAAACCTTTTGGCAATGGATTCATTGCCGACGAAATTAATAGGTCTTTGCGAGAAATTTCTCAAAATCGGTTTTTAGTTCCATGTAAATTTTCAAAAAAGTTTCATGTTGGTCGATTAATTCTACAGGAAATGCCATTTGACGGTGGTCGCTGGCAACAGGATTTGCCATAACATTAGCTGTTAAAACATTTTCAAACTGTTTAAAATCGTGTTTTAAAGTATCAATTACTTCAAGCTGTCTGATAAATTGATTTTGAAAATGCTCTACTTCCGCTAGAACTTCCATCTTGTTGTTCTGTTTTACAACTTCCTCTAAACGCGTTTGAAAGGTTTTCACCTCATCTTTATAAAATACTAACTCCTTAACCCAATTTGTTAAATCAGCGTGAATTTCGCTAACGTGTGCTTTACTTTCCATTGTAGTGGTGTTTAAATTGTTTGATTTACTTAAACAAAGCTACATGCGAATGCAAGTTTAAGAAATGATGAATATCATAAAAACACAAAATTATTTATCTGAAAAACAGAACGATATAAATAGCACACCCATTGCCAATTAGAATAAAATTGAAATAATTGAATTATTTTATCACGACCATTTAAACCATCAATAATTCACCCAAATGCTGTTAGAAAAAATAGCCTCAGCTCTTAAAAATATGTTAAATAATAAGAATGTTTGATGGGTGAAAAGATTTTGGTTATTTTCACCAACGAAAAGAGAATTATACTTATGAAAAAAATAACCTTGCTTTTGTTTTCTATCCTGTGTTTATCGGCTAACTCATTTGCCAAAGATGCTTATAATATTAGCATCACTATCAAAGGTTCGGCCAACAAGAAATTCTTTTTAGGCTATTATTTTGGCGATAGACAATATTTGAGAGACAGTGCCATTACCGATAAAAATGGTAAAATGGTATTTAAAGGTGATAAGCCATTAGAAGGTGGTGTATACTTAATTGCAACTGCAGAAAAAGCATTGTTATTTGATTTCATTTTTACCGAACCAATTTTCACCTTAGAGACAGATACCTCAGATATTATTCAATTAATGAAGGTAAAAGGATCGCCAGAAAATGATGTGTTTTTTGCCTACACGCGCTATACAGCAAACATGGGTAAAGAGGCCAACGACTTGGATGAAAAATTAAAATTAGCAAAAGAAAAAAACGATACCGCCACCACCCGCGTATTAACAGAACGCTACAAGAAAATATCACAAGACTTATTTGATTACCGTAAAAATTTATTGGCGCAGCACCCACAAATGTTGTTAAGCAAAATATTTAAAATGATGATTGACATTGATGTTCCAGATGCACCAAGAAATGCAAAAGGAGAAATCATTGATTCAAATTACCAATTCAATTATTACTACAACCACTATTTTGATAATTTTGATTTTAGCGATGAACGCATTGTTCGTACACCTGTTTTCCATAATAAATTTGAAGGTTTCTTGGTAAAACTTACCCCTCAATTACCTGATAGCATTATTAAATCTGTTGACTTTGTTCTTGGTAAAGCCGCTGCTGGTAAGGAAAACTTTAAATATTGCTTGTTCTGGATTACCAACCATTACGAAACTTCTAGTTATATGGGTATGGACAAAGTTTTTGTGTATATGGTAGATCAATATTATGCAAAAGGAAAAGCATTTTGGGTGGATGAAACTTTACTGTTTAAAATGAAAGACCGTGCAGATCAATTGCGCAATAATTTAATAGGCAACAAAGCAGTAAACCTCAATATGCTTGATACCAATAATGTTTACCACAGTCTATACAACATCAAAGCTAAATACACCATGCTTATTTTCTGGGATGCCAATTGCGGTAAGTGCAAAGAAGAAATTCCTAAGCTACAAACACTTTACGATGAATTAAACGTAAAACCAATGATGGGTGGTAAATTCTTTGATGTATTTGGTGTAAGCTTAACGCCTGATTCTAAAGAATGGCAAAAATATTTACGTGAGCACAAATTAAAATGGTTGAACCTTTACGATCCAAATAACGAAACCAATTTCCGCAGGTATTACGACATATACAGCACGCCGGTGATTTATTTATTGGATGAAAACAAAAAGATTATTGCCAAACGTTTAAACGTTGAACAAATCAAGGATTTCATACAAGACATAGAAAAGAAAAAAGCGAATTAGGCTTAAAATGCTATTTTCGTAATATGAAAGCAGATATTCTAGTTTTTGCAGCACACCCAGACGATGCCGAATTGGCTTGCAGTGGCACCATTATGGCCCATATAGAAAAAGGCTATAAAGTTGTAATCATAGATTTAACACATGGCGAATTAGGAACCCGTGGCGATGCACCTACTCGCTTGTTGGAGGCTGAAGCATCTGCTAAAATATTAGGCATTCATGGCAGAGAAAACCTGGGATTTAGAGATGGTTTTTTTGTGAAAGATGAAGCACATATTCTTCGGGTTATAGAAATGATAAGAAAATATCAACCGGAAATTGTGTTTGCAAATGCAGAATCAGATAGGCATATTGATCACGGCAAAGCAGGAGATTTAGTGCACGAGGCTTGTTTCCTATCTGGTCTCAATAAGATTGAAACTACCTACCAAAACCAAGTTCAAAGTGCTTGGCGTCCAAAGAAAGTATACCATTACATACAAGACTATTTAATTGAACCAGCAATTGTTTTTGATATTACTCCTTTTTTTGATAGAAAAATGGAAAGCATCAAAGCATTCAAATCACAGTTTTTTAACCCAGATTCTATAGAACCAGTAACACCTATTGCTACTCCAGAATTTATGGAACATTTAAAGGGCAGGGCATTAGAATTTGGTAGAAGAATTGGTGTAAGTTATGGAGAAGGATTTACCGTTAAAAGTAATATTGGCTCAAGAAATCTAATGGATCAAATTTAAAAATTGCCAATATAAAAAGCTTTTAACTGAGCAAGCCACCTCACAGGTGCTATTGGAAATTTTAGCGGCTGTAGCGCATTGTATTCACTTCCCATACGCAATACTTTCTTATACAAGAAAGAGGAACTGTATCCCCATTTTTTAGCAAAGGTTTTTCTTCCATTGTTACGCACTACCCTACCGGTTGATTTACATTTAAAATGGTAAACCAAGCTGTTTCCAATTCCCCTAAAATCACGTACACCAAGCTTCCAAAGTTGCATAGCAAAATCTGGGTCAGAATAAAAACCAGGACTGTAATTTACATCATAGCCTCCTGCCAAATCCCATAATTTCTTATGCACTATGCTGGGTGGCCAGCAGGAACCATTCCAATCTTTGGCCTTACTTGAACTTACAAATTCATTAAATTTATTTTCGTCAAAAGTATCGTAGGTTCTCCCAAAATCATAAGGTGCCAAAACGGCCTTGTTACCAGAGTCTTCATATTCTAACATGGTGCCAGAATAATAGAAATACATATCTCCCTTTGCTTGAATGGCTTGGTATAAATAGTCGTCCCAGCCTTTCGCAACAAACATGTCGTCGTTTATATATAATACATAGTCGGTTCGAACCAATTGCGCCATTGCATTAAGAGCATAGCAAACACCCACATTTTCTGTAGAGGAAGTATAACTGTAACCAGAAGCTTTTACCCATTCTAATGTCCCATCATTTCCTTCATTTACATGAATAATTATCTGATGTGGGTGAATGCTATTTTGCAGGATACTTCGAATACATAATTGTAAATAAGGTAAATTATTCCATGTTGGAATTAGGATGCTAAACAATTGCCCCTTCTTATTTTCCTCTTGCTGAAAAAACTGAATTGCTGGAGAACTACTCAAACCAATTAATTTAATTTGTTTGGCTTTCGTTGATGATACCAAAATAGAGTTCAATGTTTACCCAACTCTTTTCTACACCTAATTCAATGGCTGTTTCTTGGTCTAAGATAACAATAACATTGGCGGGTGTACCTTTTGGCAATGGACCAATAACACGGGCTACATCCTCTCTAAAATTATCTTTATTGACAATATAAACAAACTTACCTTTCTCAATATTATTGGCATAAACGCCTCTGGTAATTTTACGGCTATCGTATACTGCTATACCTTCAACAGATTCAATTCTAATATCCGTGCTCAATGGTTTTCTTGTCTTTTCAGGCAATGTTCTTTCATATGGAGAAACATTGGCACGTTCTGCATTAATAATTAATTCTTGTCCTTCACGCACACGGTAATTCAATAAACCATTCCAATTGATAATATCAGATTTAGAAATTTTATACTTTCTAGCAATCATATCTATGGTTTCACCAAGCTTTACCACATGGGTAGTATTCTTATTGCCCACCCCTTTGTTTTGATCAATTGAGTTAACATTGATAGCATTTTCTGCTACTAAAATAGAGGTAAAAACATCTGGTTTCTCATAGGTTTGCTTGTAATCAAAAACTTTATAAGAACCCTCATCGGTAATTACATATTCGCTGTCTTGACGTGTTAATTCTGCGCGGTGTTTTTGTTTTTGCACAACCACCATGAGCATTGAATCTGATGTTGGAGCAATAACAGGTTTTTCAATGGGTACTGCCGCTAATACAATTTCCTTTGGTTTGTTTACAATTGGAGAAGCAGGTTTTACTGCTATTTGGGGTTCAACTTTAGCTTGTACCAATTCTTTCTTTGCTGCCGTTTCTAGAAGAGCATTTTGTTTTTTTTCAGGAGCCGGTTTAGCTGCAGCAATCCTGGTGGCATTGTTTTGCAATACCGAATCCTCTTGGGGTTTGGGACTTGCCTTTACTACAACTGTTGGTTTAACCAATTGCTTATCTGGTCTGTGTTGTGCTTGGTTATAAATATTATGCGCAGGTGCCACAGGTTTTTCTAAAACAGGTTCAGACTTGGGAACTGGTGTGGGCTCTGGCGCTTTTGCAATGGCAACTGGGGGAACAGGTATTGGCGTTGGTGCAATGGCAACTTGGTTCAACTTACTCAAAGGATAAATTGGAATACGCACCTTTTGGCCTTCTTTGATATTTTTGTTTTTTAATTCATTAATAGCAATAATATCATTGGGTTCCATAAAAAATAGGTCGGCCAAACGTTGCACTGTAGTTGGTGATGCAGCCACATAAGTATGGTAATCAATTCCTGAAACCATTTTAGAAGGATCTTGGGTTGGGGCAGATACAGGAGTTTGGGTTGGCGCTGGTGCTTCTGCCGCAACAGGTGCGCTTGGTTCAACTTTAGCTGGTGCAGGTGTTGCCGCATCTTTTGGCAAACTATTAGCCAATGGTAATTTAGAATCTGTACTTGGTGTTACTGGAGGAACAGTTAAGTTCCCGTATTTATTTGCATTAATTGGAATTCTTATTATTTGTCCTGGAAAAACTTTGTCGCTCACCAATGGATTGGCACTTAACAATTGCGACTCATCTACACCATAATGAGCGGCCAAACTGGCAAGTGTTTCAGATTTTTCTACCCGGTGTACAATATATTTTTGTCCATCACGCAATTCTAAACGCACAGAATCTTTGGGATTTGCCCAAGTAAAAAATACCGAAAAAAATAATAAAGCCAATAACCCTGACTTCCGCTGCATGCTTATAAATTTAAAACTCAAAAATACATGTTTAGTAAAGGCCAAAGCAAACAGCAAAAGGGCAATAATCCTGTGCGAAACCCTTTTTTCTATACACTTTATTTCACTTTGTCTTCCAACAATAAACTCCAAGCTTTTGGGGCATCATTAAATAAAATCTTAGTAGCTGCCCAAGTTTCTTGAAATAATTCAGATTCCCTATAGGCCTCTAAATTTGCCTCCTCACGCCAATAACTATAAGTAAACAAAACATTGACTTGCTTTAAATCCCGCATCAAGCTCAAACCTTCGCAGCCTTCCACATTTGCAATTTTATTTTTAACCTTCGAAAAAAGTTCAAGAAAATCATTTACCTTATTGGGATCAAAACTCATTCTTACTATCCTATTAATCATACCGCAAAATCAATAAATTAATAATTTATTCCCATTTTATTGTTTCAGAGACAAACTTATATGCTGATTTCATGGCAATTACAAAATTTTAGTATTATGCTTTGCATAGTACTAAGTATTGTATAGATTTGTAACGTTAAAAAGAAAAAAAAACAGAATGGATGTAGAAAACAGCAAAGCCCAAATGAAAAAAGGGATACTAGAATATTGCATTCTATCAATCATTAGTCGTGAAGAAGCCTATGCCAGTGACATTATTGATGAAATGAAAAAGGCAAAATTACTGGTTGTAGAAGGAACGCTATATCCCTTGTTGAGTAGGCTAAAAAATGACGGATTATTAAATTACAATTGGGTGGAAAGCAAAAGTGGTCCACCCAGAAAATATTACCAATTAAGCAATGAAGGCAAATTGTTTTTAGAAGAATTGGGGCTAACTTGGAATGAATTAGCAAATGCCGTAAACCACATTACAAACAAAAAGAATTAATAGAAAGCTATATGGACAAAGTAATTAATATTCACCTCGCAGGGCACTTGTTTACTATTGAAGAACAGGCCTACCATGATTTAAAAACATACCTAGATCAATTGCATGTTCACTTTAATGCCAATGCAGAAATAGTAAATGATATTGAAGCGCGCATGGCAGAATTGTTTCAGCAAAAATTAGGTTCGAACCGAAACACCTTATTTCAAGACGATGTTAGGGAGGTTTGCAACACACTTGGCAATATTGAACAAATGGATGAACATGGCGAAGCCAAGCCAGAAATGCCAAAAGAGGCACCCTACAACAATCCAGCGCATAACAAATTAAGAAGGAATGGCAGCGATCAAAACCTTGGTGGAGTTTGTTCGGGTATGGCTTCTTTTTTTAATGTCGACCCAGTTTTAATTAGGGTAATATTTGTACTATTATTAATTGCCTTTGGTAGTGGCGTTTTACTTTATTTGATCTTGTGGATTGTAATGCCAATTGCAACTGGAGAGGAAGCTGCCTACATGCGTATGCAAAATCAATTACGTACAAAAAAATTGTTCAGGGATGCAGATGCCCGCATGATTGGTGGTGTTTCGGCAGGTTTGTCTAATTATTTTGGATTAGATAAAATGTGGATCAGGTTAGCATTTCTGGTTTCATTACTAATTTTTGGAACAGGATTTTGGTTGTACATCATTCTATGGATCATTGTTCCTAAAGCAATTTCTGCCAGCGATAAATTATTGATGAAAGGAGAAGCTGCAGATATCAAAGGTTTTGAAAAATCACATGCGCAAGGTGCAGAAAACAATGCCATCAATAATATTGCCCAACATGGAAGCAATGTATTAGGTAAAATTATTAAAGGTGCAGTAAAAATATTTGG
>CANFSD010000055.1 GCA_947449515.1 Bacteroidota bacterium | reverse complement strand
TGTAGTAACAGAGAATATTTTTAAGAAAATAGAGGAGGGATTAAATCCTCGTCAGGCCGCCATTAAAGGAACCAATGAAATTTTCTTTGCCGTAATCGCTACTTCTATAACCTTGGCGGTTGTGTTTTTACCTATTATTTTTATTCAAGGATTTGTAGGTCGTTTGTTCCGTGAATTTGGGGTTGTGGTCGCGGGATCGGTATTGATATCTGCCTTTGTATCACTTACACTTACACCTGTTTTGAACGTTTTCTTGCAAAGAAAAAACAATAAACATTCTAGGTTTTATGAAAGAACCGAACCGTTTTTTGTGAACCTAAACAATGCCTATTCGAGGTCGTTGGAGAAAATGTTCCAAAACAAATGGCAAGTATGGACTTTGATAGCGGTAAGCATGGTATTGATTTTTGTGATTGGTAAAAACTTGCAATCGGAATTATCGCCATTGGATGATAGAAGTTGGATGCGTATCAGTTCTACAGCACCCGAGGGTACCTCTTTTGATTATATGGATAGGTATATGGACCAGATTTCTGATTTGGTGGATGATTCTATTCCAGAAAAAAGAATGACTTTGGTGGTAACCGCTCCGGGCTTTACAGGAAGTGGTGCCATGAATACAGGATTTGTGCGTGTCATGCTTTCGGAAGCCGATCAAAGAAAACGTTCACAGCAACAAATTGCACAAAAACTGCAACAGCAATTAATGGGTTTAACAGGAGCTAAGTCTTTTGTAATACAAGACCAAACCATTACTGGAACAGGTGGTTCGCGCGCAGGTTTGCCCGTACAATTTATTTTGCAAAACCAAGATTTTAGTAAAATACAAAGCTATTTGCCTAAGTTTTTAGAGGAGGTAAATGCCAGTAAAATTTTTCAAGGTGTTGATGTAAATTTAAAGTTTAACCGACCAGAATTGGTGATAAATTTTGATAGAGAGCGCGCAAAAAATTTAGGTGTGAGTGTGCAAACCGTTGCCCAAACTTTGCAATTTGCATACGGCGGAGTGCGCTATGGATACTTTACCAAAAATGGCAAGCAGTATCAAATTATTGGGCAAGTAGAGCGTGAACACCGTGATGCACCCATTGATTTAAAATCACTTTACGTGCGCAACGATAGAGGCACATTGATTCAATTAGATAATATTGTTTCTATTGTAGAACAAAGTAGTCCGCCTCAACTCTACCATTACAACAGGTATAAAGCAGCAACGGTATCTGCGGGTTTAGCTCCAGGGAAAACTATTGGCGACGGTATAGATGAAATGAAACGTATACAGAAAAAAGTGTTGGATGATTCTTTTACCACAGATTTAGGTGGTCCCTCGCGCGATTTTTCTGAGAGTTCTTCCAATACCTTGTTTGCATTTATTTTGGCCTTGGTATTGGTATACTTGGTTTTGGCAGCTCAGTTTGAAAGTTTTATTGATCCAATTATTATCATGTTTACTGTTCCATTGGCATTGGCTGGGGCCTTAATTACACTTTGGTATTTTGATCAAACCATGAATATTTTTAGCCAAATTGGAATTATTGTTCTCTTAGGTTTGGTTACCAAAAATGGAATTTTAATTGTGGAGTTTGCCAACCAAAAACGCGCCCATGGCATGCCAAAATTACAAGCAGTAAAAGAAGCGGCGGTATCTCGTTTGCGTCCCATTATGATGACCAGTTTAGCAACCATTTTAGGTGCATTGCCAATTGCACTTGCCTTGGGTGCGGGCGCAAAAAGTAGGGTGTCTTTGGGAATGGTAATCATTGGAGGATTACTGTTTTCTGGCTTCTTAACTTTATATGTTATTCCTGTAGTTTATGAATTTATGTCGGGTAAAAAGAAGATTGAATCACTAAGTGAAAAAACAAATGAAGAACAATAAATCCTATTTAACTTTTCTGTTTTTTTTGCTTTTGGGCGAACCAATATTTGCGCAAAATACTTTGAGTTTGCAGCAGGCATTTGAACTGGCTTTGCAGCAAAATTATTCCATTCAAATTGCTAGCAATGAATTGGAAATTGCCAAGAAAAACAATGTAATGGGCAATGCTGGCATGTTACCTGTTTTAACAGGTACCATGAACCAAGACAATCAAATACAGGATACCAAACAAGAGTTTCTTGGTGGAAATAAAAACAATAAAAACGGCGCCCGCAGCAATCAATTAAATGGTGGGGTAGAAATGAGTTGGACTTTGTTTAATGGGATGAAAATGTTTGCCAGTAAAAGCAGATTGGCAGAATTAGAAGCCATGGGCGAATTGAAATTGCGCCAGCAAATGGAAAACACCTTGAGCAAAGTTGCAAAATCCTACATGGATTTATTGCTTGTTCGCGAGCAATTGCAATCGGCAAAATCTTTTATTGCAATTAGTGATAAACGTTTAGAAATAGCAAAGGCAAAGGTTTTGGCAGGCAAGAGCTCCAAATCGGAAGTGCTCAATGCCCAAGTAAATGTTAACAGCGATTTGGCGGCATACAAAAAATTAGAAACCTATTACCGTAACAGTAAATTAAGTTTAAATCAATTATTAGGAAAGGATATTGACTTTACATTTGAGCCAAGTGACTCTTTAGAACCAAAAGAAAAAATGGCTTTGGAGGAATTACGCAATTTGGCACGTAAGAACAATACAGGACTAAGAATGGCAGAAGTGAACAAAGAAATTGCTTTACTTCAAATGCGTGAAATTAAGGGCGAACGCTATCCTGTGTTTCAAGTGAAGGGTGGGTATTTGTTTAACCAGCAACAATCACAAGCAGGTTTTTTACAATCATCTAATACCAACGGTGTTCATTATGGAGCCGGTTTGAACCTAAATATTTTTAATGGGTATGATGTAAATAGACGCGTTCATAATGCCAAGCTCAGTTATAGAAATACAGATTTGCTTTTAAAAGATTCATTGCTAAAGCTAGATATAGCGCTCGCTCAGGCTTATAATGTTTATTTAACCAATATTGACCTTTTTCATTTTGAAGAAAACAATTTAGATGTGGCCAGGCAAAATTTTGAAATTTCACAAGCACAGCAAGAACAAGGGATGATTAGCAGCAACGACCTAAGGATTGCCCAAGTAAATTATTTGCAAAATGTAAACCGCCTTTTACAAGCAGCCTACGATGCCATGTTGAGTGAAATTGAATTGAAACGTTTGAGCGGTTCTTTGCTTAAATAATTATTTCTTTTTTGTTTTGGTTTTGCCACCAAAAACAGAAATATTTAAATACCTGCCTGGATTTTCTTTCAAATCTTTTAACAATGCCTGAAGCTCAAAAGAAGATTTGTTAAGGTTATCATATAGCTCTTTGTCATTGATAAACTTACCTGCGCTGCCTTCGCCTTTGTCTATTTTCTGGGTAATCATAGCCAATTGCATAGAGGTTTTATTCAATTGTTCGATGGTAGCTTTTAGCGGTGCATTTGCCAATGAATCACTAATGCTGCTAAAGTTCTTTAAGCCATTTTCAATTTCTTTATTGCTCTTCTTGAAGGTTTCAGAAAGCACTTCTAAGTTGCCTGTTATTTTGCCAATTTTACCTTTTTCGCTTTGCATTAAAACGTCCAATTGGTGTGTAGTGGCGCGCAGGTTAGATAAAATGCCTGCTAAATCTTCAATGCCTACCGATAAATGTTCTGTGCCTCCGTTTGCCAATACTTTTTCTAATTCACCTAGAACTTTGTTCAAAGAAACCATTACGTTTTCTGTTTTGTTTTTAACAGGTGTAATGAGTTCTGAAATAGATTCTGATAAACTGGTTTCTTCGGTTCCTAATAAAGTATCTCCCTTGTGAATAGGGTTTAATAAACTTGGTATAATTAGAGAAATAGCTTTTCCACCTAGCAAGTCCATGCTTACAATTTTGGCTTCACTGCTTTTTGCCAATTGAATTTTATCGTCAATTAACAAAGTGGCCATAATTTTATTGGCGCTATCGGTTCGGATCAGGCTTAATTTTTCTACCTGACCTACTTTTAATCCCTTAAAATAAATGGGGGTTGATTTTACAATGCCATCAATTTTATTGTAAACGGCGTAATAGGTGGTTTGGTTCGAGAAGAGTCTTTTACCACGCAAAAAATTATAGCCAAAATAAAGTGCGGCTAGTGATAATGCGGCGAATAAACCAATTTTAGCTTCTTTAGATACTTTCAAAACAAATTCTTTTTAGCAAAAATAAGGATTTATTGCACCTATGCTAATTTATCTTAGCAGGTGATTTTCCCTCGTAGGATTTTTTGTAGGCAACCACCGAGGTGGCCATTGCAGTAGATATTTCACTAACCCCTGCCTCACTGCTTAAGTATTCGCGGTCTTTTTTATTGCTAATAAATCCAGTTTCAATTAAAATACTAGGCATTTTGGTTTTCCATAATACCAAGAAACCAGCTTGTTTTACTCCTCTGCTAGGACGATTTACACCTTTGCTGATGTGGTTTTCAATACTGGCAGCAAGTTTTATACTTTGTTCCATATAAACATTCTGGAACAAGCTAAAATAAATGTGAGATTCAGGAGAATTCGGGTCGAAACCTTCATAGCGCTCAATATAATTGTCTTCCAATAAAACAACCTCGTTTTCTCTTTTGGCAACTTCTAGATTTGCATCGGTTTTGTGGAGTCCCATTGCAAACGTTTCTGTACCATTAATGGCTGTATTTTTAGTGGCATTGCAATGTATTGAAATAAATAAATCTGCGTTGTTCTTATTGGCAATTGCGGCGCGCTCCCAAAGTTCTACAAATACATCGCTTGAGCGGGTGAAAATGATTTTAACATCAGGCAATTGTGTTTTTAATTTTTCGCCCAATGCCAAGGCAATAGCCAAAGTCACTTCTTTTTCCCTAACATTGTTGGTCATACAACCAGGGTCGTGGCCACCATGTCCAGCATCTATTACAATGGTTTTTATGGTTTTCTTGTTAATTTTTTTAGGTTCGGGCGGATTGCTTGCTGCCAAAAAAATAAATACCAAGAAAAGTGGCATAATTTTTTCCCATTTCGGTAAATGCATTAGTTTATTTAGATTTGTTGGCAACATTGAAAGTTAGGTTTTCATATCATTTGGCTAAATGGCAGCAATGGGTATTCCCTGTTTTTGCTTCCATTTTTCTTATTTCACTTGGTGGGAACCAACTGTTAGCAGCCAATGCTAATATTCATTCAAAATTAAACAGATTAACGGCTAATACAAGCAATAAGGCCATTGTTGATTTGTTAAGTTGTAGATTGTCAATTTCTTATAATTCAATTGACAGTCCGCCGGCCAATATTGTTACAGCAAATGATAGCATAGCGCCAGACAGTAATTATTTGCCTCGAACCAATTCTGCTATTAAGAACAAGGTAAAATACGTTGCCAAAGATTCAATTGTATACTCGGCTGCAGATAAAACCACCACGCTTTATACCGAATCGCAAATTAATTTTGACGCTTATGAGATGAAGGCGGCCATTATTAAAATTAACTTGGCCAATGCCACCATCAATGCAGTTGGAGCGCCAGACAGTTCGGGTAAATTGGCAAATACGCCCCATTTTAAGCAAGGGCAGGAAGAATATAATATTGAAGAGGTTACTTTTAACTATCAAAGTAAACGGGGCTTAATGCGTGAGTTCCGAACCCAAGAAGGCGAGGGCTTCATAAAAGGGCAGCGTGTAAAGCGCGATGAGCACAATAATTTTTATATCCGAGACAGTTATTATACCACCTGCAGTGATCCTGAGCCGCATTTTGCTATCAATGCAAAAAAATTAAAAGTAATTCCGGGTTCTCGCGTAATTACTGGTCCTGCTAATTTAAGCATAGCAGGTATAAGCACGCCACTCTTTATTCCTTTTGGTATTTTTCCTTTGAAACGCGGACAACAATCTGGCCTTATTATTCCTTCTTATGGAAACGCCAGGGGCAGGGGCTTCTTTTTACGCCAAGGTGGTTATTATTTTGGATTGGGGGAGCATGCAGATTTAGCGGTAGTTGGTGATATTTATGCAAATTTAAGTTGGCAATTGGGTGGCCGAATGAACTACCGAAGCATTTATAAGTACAATGGTAATTTCAGTGCCAATTATGCCCATAATAAAAATGGGATGCCCGAAGACAAAGATTTCAATGAATTTACCACTTTTGAGGTAGTTTGGATGCATAACATGGATCAAAAAGCCAAACCCGGCACCTCTTTTAGAGCGGATGTGCGCTTGGTTGGAAACCAATATTTGGCCTTCAATACCTACAATACCAATAATACGGCCTTTGCCAATAATATAAACTCCTCTGTGAGTTATTCTAAATCAATGGGCAAAGGGCGTTATAATTTTTCTGCCAATGCCCGTGCCTCGCAAAATACGCAAACACGTGACCTATCAGTTACTTTGCCAGATGTTACCTTTTCTGTTGCCTCGTTTCAACCGTTTAAGCCCAAATGGAAACCCGTTGCAGAAAAATGGTATGAGAAAACCAGTGTGAGTTATTTGGGTACCATGCAAAATATTTTAACCACCAAAGACAGCATGTTGTTTAAACCACGGAATGATTTAGACATGCGTTTATTTTTGGATTCAGTAATGCGCAATGGCGCCCGTCATGCCATTACATTGCAGAATTCAATGAATATTTTTAAGTTTTATACTGTTTCTGTGAGTGCAGATTACAGCGAAATTTGGACTTTAAAAACAGTTGACAAAACATACGATCCGGAAAATAAAACCATCAAATCTATCAATAGAAATGGTTTTGAACGTGGTTACCAATACTCTTTTAGAGGGGGTATTTCTACCAGGTATTATGGTATGGTGCAATTTAAGAAAGGTCGCTTAAAGGCGGTTCGCCATGTTATAAATCCAGATTTGAGTTTTTCTTATGTACCAGATTTTAGTCAGGCCTCCTATGGCTTTTATAAAAATGTACAGCGCGATAGTGCCGGAAATACGAGCAATTATTCCATTTTCGAAAATTCTATTTATGGCAGTCCAACCCGAGGAAAACAAGGGAATATTAGCTTTGGCGTAGACAATAATTTAGAGATTAAATGGAAAAAAGGAAAGGATACTTCAGAGAAAATTGAAAAGGTAAAAATCTTTGAAAGTATTAGGGCAGGAGGGAGCTACAATATCTTTGCAGACTCCATGAACCTGAGCATGATTCCCATTAGTTTTAGAACCACTTTGTTTAAAACCATTAGCTTGGTTGGATCGGCCAATTTAGATCCTTATGTAAACAATGTGGTGGAAACAAACGGGCGAAAATACTACCAAAGAATTAACCAATTTTATTTTAAAGATTTTCAAAAATTAGGCATGATAACCAATGCCAATATTGGTATTGGGGCCAACCTAACACCCGAAATGTTTAAGCCCAAGGATGCCACGCGTTTGGAAAACAGAAAGAGGGAAATGCAAGAGCAACATTTTACTGAAGTTACCATGCCTTGGAGTATTGGTTTAAATTATACCATCTCTTATGATTACCGCTCAAAAATAGACCCAAGTGCTTTACCTTTGGTGCAAACCTTAAGTTTTAGTGGCAATATTTCTCCTACCAAAAATTGGTTTGTGAATTTTAATTCTGGTTACGATTTTACCCTAAAAAGAATTTCACATTTGGGTATTGATTTGCGCAGAGATTTACATTGCTGGCAGTTTACATTTGCCTGGACACCCCTTTCTGCATACGGAAATCAGTTCTTTATTTTTAATATAAATGTGAAATCTTCTGTTTTACAAGATCTTAAGTTCCCTAAGCGAAAAGACTGGTTTGATAACAGAAGAATATAATAATCCAATAAAATTGATTTAATTCGAAGCTTCAAATATTCATTAATTACACAACATGAAATACGTTACATTAAACGACTTACATGCCGCATTAGGCGCAAAAATGATTGAGTTTGCAGGTTACAATATGCCTGTATTATATACCAATTTAATTCAAGAGCATTTAGCCGTTCGAAATGGTGTTGGTGTGTTTGATGTAAGTCATATGGGTGAGTTTAAATTGGTAGGTGAAAAAGCCTTAGATTTAATTCAATTGGTGACCTCTAATGATGCTTCTAAATTAACAGATGGTAAAGTGCAATATTCTTGTTTGCCAAATGATAATGGTGGTATTGTAGACGATTTATTGGTTTACCGTTATTCTGCTACAGAATACTACTTAGTTGTTAATGCAAGTAACATAGAAAAAGATTGGAATTGGATTAGCCAGCACAATACCTTTGGTGTTGAGATGACCAATATGAGCGATGATTTGAGCTTATTTGCTGTGCAAGGTCCGGATGCTATTAAAGTGATTCAAAAATTAACTGCAACAGATTTATCTGTTATGGAGTATTATACTTTTACTACCGGTTCAGTAGCTGGTTGCGACCATATTATTATCTCTAATACCGGTTATACGGGTGCAGGTGGATTTGAATTATATGTGCCAAATGCAGATGCTAAAAAACTTTGGGATGCATTGTTTGAGGCTGGTGCAGAGTTTGGTATTTTGCCAATTGGTTTGGGTGCGCGTGATACCTTGCGTTTAGAAAAAGGTTTCTGTTTGTATGGTCATGATATCAATGATGAAACATCACCAATTGAAGCAGGTCTTGGATGGATTACCAAATTCACCAAACCATTTATTAACCACGAACACCACAAGGCTATTAAAGATGCCGGTGCCACTAAAAAATTAGTTGGTTTTGAAATGATAGATAGAGGTATTCCTCGTCAGCATTACTTAATAAAAGATGCCGATGGCAATACCATTGGTGAAGTAACTTCAGGAACACAATCGCCTTCTTTAAACAAAGGCATTGGAATGGGTTATGTAAGTGCCGCACACAGTAAATTAGATACTGAAATATTTATTGAAATTCGCGATAAAGCCATTAAAGCCAAAGTGGTGAAAATGCCATTTTTGTAAATCGATTTTATTAAAAAGCATGGTTTAATTACCATGCTTTTTTTTTGTTACAGTCATGAATAAAATAGAAGTAATACATACACCTGACCTTTTGCCTTTATACGACTTAAAGGATAAAGTG
>CANFSD010000054.1 GCA_947449515.1 Bacteroidota bacterium | reverse complement strand
CTCATCAAACGCTTACTTTATTAATAATACTGTTCGTTGTGCAACTACAACTACTTCATATGCCTATTACTTCTCTGGAAATACTACCAGTGTAACAGTGCCTCAAATTGTAGCAAGTAACAATGTTCGCTTAATTAATAATATTCTATATACCGCTGCTGGTTACCCTGTTTATTATGCTAATGCCAATGCAATAAGTGGAACAAGTGCTGCAGATAATAATTTATATTATACCACTGCAGCCAATTTTGCTTATGTAAATGGAGTTAATTATGCGCCAAGCGCAATGAATACCACTCTATCTACCTTTAGAAATGCGCTTTATATGGGTAGTGATAGACGTTCATTGCATGCGCCAATTGCCTTTACTTCTGCTACCGACTTAAAACCATTGGTAAGTAATAACCAGTGTTGGGCTGCAAATGGTAGAGGTCAGCAAAATACTTTTGTAAGCAAAGATTTCAATGGCTTAAACAGAAGTATTACAGTTGCAACTGGTGCAACAGATATTGGTGCATGTGAATTTACTCCAACTGTTATTCCAGCCTCTGCAACCATTACTGGAAGTATCATGGGTGGTAATACCCAATACCTCATTGCTTTTGGTGATACAGTTGGTAAAATTGTTTGGGGTTATTCTGGAACCTTGCCAACCTCTATAGATGCAACTTATCATACCGGTGCTTTAATTAGCGATCCAACAAATGGTGGTAGAAATATTGGTGCGCATTACATGGATGTTTTCTGGAGAGTTACTGCAAGTGGTGGTGCTTATTACAGCTATGATATCAGTTTCAATTTTGATCCAAACATGTTGGGAACTGTTCCATCAATGTCTGATATCAAATTGGCGAAAAAACAAACAGGTGTTTCCGGCACCTGGACACACTATGGATATACATTAACTACAGTAGATTCTGTTAATTATAATTTTGGTGTAATGGGCTTGCCTGATTTCTCAGACTTTACTGGAACATCTGATTTTGCGCCATTGCCAGTTAAATTGGCTCGTTTTGAAGCAGTAAGAAGTGCAGACGATGCCTTGTTGAATTGGAATACCGTAAGTGAATTAAACAGCCGTAGCTTTGAAATTGAGCGTGCGGGTGATGGCAAGAACTTTGTAAAAATTGGCTCAGTTAATGCTGCTGGCAATTCTTCAAAAGGCATCGCATATCAATTTGAAGATTTAGGTGTGGCCAATGTTTATGCTGCCCATCGCGCATACTATCGATTGAAAATGATTGACAAAGATGGCAAGTTTGAATACTCGCCAGTGAGAGTGGTAGATTTCAGTACTGAAAGTGAAGGTGCAATGGCAGTTTACCCTAATCCATTCGCAGACAAATTGAGCTTAACTTTTAATAACTTAGAAGAAGGAATTGCTCAAATTGAAGTGATTGATTTATTTGGAAAGGTATGCTACAAATCAGAACAAATGATCAATGCTGCAAACCCAGAGGTAGTATTAACTGCCATGAATAAATTAAGCAATGGTGTATATGTAATTAAGGTGAGCAAAGGCTCAACTATCTATACCCATAAATTGATTAAGGAGTAATTCCTCCATCACAATCCATAAAAAAGGCGAACCATTTGGTTCGCCTTTTTTGTTTTAAATTAATACAAAAAAATTAAGCATTCGCTTTTTGAAAAACAGCTGGAATGGTTTTAATAATTATAATAAGGTCCTTCCAAAAGGAATTGTTTTTAGCATACTCATTGTCTAATTCCATTCTTTCAATTTCACTCATCTGACCGCCTTTTCCTCTTTTAGAAACCTGCCAAAGACCCGTAATACCTGCCGGAGCCATAAAGCGAAGCGCAAATTGATCTGTTGTGAGTTTTTCTGCCTCATACAATGGAAGCGGTCTATTGCCAACAATACTCATATCGCCTCTTAAAACATTAAATAATTGGGGTAATTCATCAATACTGGTATTGCGCATAAATTTTCCAAATTTGGTAATCCTTGGATCGTTTTCAATTTTAGTAAATTTGGCCATGTTTTTGGCGATTTTTACATCTGCATAAACCTTTTCACAAATCATTTCGCCATCCATGTATAATTTTGATTTGCAAGGTGAATTGGATATTTTACATTCTTCACATAAATAGGCCTTAAAATCATCTACTGTGGTAGGATTGCTGGTGGCGTATTGATTTAAATGTTGTAAGTTCTTTAACAATGAATCTGAACCAAGCTTCATAGAGCGGAACTTGTAAAAATTAAAAAGGGTATAGCCCGAACCAACCCTTTGAGATGAATATAAAACTGGGCCCTTTGACTCTAATTTAATGATTGCGGCGAAGAGTAATAGAAACGGCGACAATACCACAAGTGAACTAAAAGAAAAAACGATATCAAATCCTCTTTTAAAAATAGGAGTGGCGTATTTGGGAAAAGAATTTGGGTTTTTGATTAATGATTTATGGTAGCGTGGAGGGTTTTCTATAAGGTAAAAGGCCCTATTCAAGAATTGTTCTTTATGGATAGGTTGTTCAAATATATCTGCAAACTGCTCTATCAAAGCTATGTTTTTATTTGCAGTGGTAATACGGTCAACTACCAAAATAAACGGCACGTTTGCTGTCTTAGAAAGTGTTTTGCAGTTCTTTCTTAGTGATATTCCATTTGCGCCTAATAAATCAGAATTGGTGACAATCAAACTAACGGGAGGATTTTCATTTGTCCAATGAAAAAATTGAAAAACATTGTTAAAATGTTTGATTTCAAAATCATCTCTAAATTCGTGCGTAAAGTTTACAATTGCAGCTAGGTCGGAAGAAATAAAGGCAATTCTTGGGCTCGATTTTCTAATTTCCATTCTAAATGGTTTTTAATCTCCTGAAAATATTGTCAATTCGGGCGTCCAATTCTTCCAAGTTAAAAGGCTTTATGAGGTAATCATCTGCACCTGCTTTTAAGCATTTAATTTTATCAACGGTACCTTCATTTCCAGAAAGCATAATTAAGGGCACATCTCTAAAAAAACCACTGCTTCTAATTTGCCTGATAAATTCCAGTCCATTTATTTCGGGCATGTTTACATCTGCAATAATTACATCTGGAATAACACCTTGTTGCATCCATTCTAGGGCCTCTTTCCCATTTTGTTTTGCAACCACATTGTAAGTTTTGTTGAAATAAAAATCGAGAATCTTCAAGATGCTTAATTCATCGTCGAGCGCTAATAAAGTCTTCTTCATGCTAATTGTTTGTCGATATTATTTCTTGTAAATTTTTTGAAATGATGCTGTTTTCATAATGCGATAAATGGTAGATTTTCCAATGTTTAATTTCTTGGCAACCATAATTACATTGTCGTCATATTTGTCTAAAAACATCTTAATTATTAAATTAGAATAATCATCAAAACTCATTTCTTGTGAGAGAATATTACTGATAGATTTTTCTGATTGGTAAGTAATGTCTTTTAAGTCTATTATTGAATCATCGCATAATACGCAAGCCAATTCAATAATGGCTTTTAATTCCCTGATATTTCCTGGAAAAGAATAGTCTAGCAATTTCTTTTGGGCTTCATTGCTAATGGTGATTTTGCCAGATTTATTTTCTTTTACGTAATCGTCAATAAAATATTTAGCCAAGTGAATTACATCATTACCCCTGTCTCTTAGCGGTGGTAAATGTATTGGCAATCCAAGTAAACGGTAATAGAGGTCTTCCCTGAATCTGCCAGCTTGAACCTCTTGGGCCAAATTTTTATGTGTGGCCACAATAATTCTAACATCTATTGGAATGGCTGTATTACTTCCTATTCTGGTAACTTCACGTTCCTGCAATACACGTAATAATTTTGCTTGTACATTGAAATCAAGTTCACCTATTTCATCTAAAAATATAGTTCCTTTGATGGCCTGCTCAAACTTTCCAATCCTCCTAGCATCAGCACCGGTAAAGGCTCCTTTTTCATGACCAAACAATTCGCTTTCTATCAATTCTCTTGGAATAGCAGCCACGTTTACGGCTACAAAAGGAGCTTTCTTTCTATCACTATTGTAATGAATTGCCTTTGCAACCAATTCCTTTCCTGTTCCAGTTTCGCCAGTTACAGAAACGGTTATTTTGCTTTTAGAAGCCTTTTCAATTAAACCAAAAGTCTTTTTTAATGCTTCGCTATTGCCAATAATGGATTTAGAAAAATCGTATTTTTTTCCAAGGTCCTCTCTTAATTCTATGATTTCACTTTGAAGCGAAATATTGGTTACCGCATTTTGCACAGAATTAAGCAAGCGGTGTTTGGTGTCTTCGTTTTTTATAAGGTAATCAAATACACCTAATTTCAAAAGTTCAACGGCTGTGCCAATATCCTCCTGTCCAGAAATTACAATGATCTGAATTTGTTCATCTGCTTCCTTGATTTTTTTAATTAAGTCGGCACCATTCATTCCCGGCAAGGAATAATCTATGGTAATTACATCCGGTTTTTGATGTAAATTGTTCAAACAATCTTTTGCATTCTCATAGGCAATAACCTCATAATCGGGGTTAAGTTGCAGCGAATAGGTAAGAAAGTTTCTGTACCAAGTATCGTCTTCTACAACGAAAATTTTAGGGTTTGTTTTTGCCATATTGTAGGGTGGTAGTACAAATATGGGTTATTTGTCGCAAAATGGGAAGAAGTATTTTTTTAAAACTAATTTAAGGGCGGGTTAAGAAATCTGCATAGGCGCTTTTAATACCATCAGCAAGGCTTACAGCAGGTTCCCATCCCAAAGATTTAATTTTACTTACGTCCATTAATTTTCTTGGGGTACCATCTGGTTTTTCTGGATTGAACCTTAATTCGCCCTCAAAACCAACAATTTCTTTGATCAATAATGCCAAATCTCTAATACTTAAATCTTCTCCACTTCCAATGTTTAGAAACATCTTCTCGTTATAATTTTGCATCAGTAAATAGGCTGCCGCAGCCAAATCGTCTACATATAAAAATTCCCTTAAGGGGTTTCCAGATCCCCATACTTCCACAAATGGGGCATTGGCCATTTTACCTTCATGAAATTTTCTAATCAAGGCCGGCAAAACATGCGCGTTTTCTGGATGGTAATTGTCGTTAGGGCCATATAAATTGGTTGGCATAACAGATACATAATTGCAGCCATATTGATCTCGGTAGGCTTCACACATTTTTATTCCCGCAATTTTTGCAATGGCATAAGGCTCGTTGGTAGGCTCTAAAATGCCTGTTAATAGGCTTTCTTCCTGTAAGGGTTGCGGGGCAAATTTTGGATAGATACAACTAGATCCAAAGAACATTAATTTCTCTACGCCATTGAGGTAACTTTGGTGTATGATATTGTTCTGGATCATGAGGTTTTCGTAAATGAACTGACCCCTATAAGTATTGTTGGCACCAATGCCACCCACTTTTGCTGCTGCTAAAAATACATACTTAGGTTTTTCACTGGCAAAGAAATTTGCCACTGCTAATTGGTCGCTTAGGTTTAGCTCACTAGAAGTTCTTACAACAATATTGGTAAAACCTTCTTGCGTTAATTTTCTATGAACGGCCGAGCCAACCATTCCTCTGTGTCCTGCTATGTATATTTTGTCTTGGTGCTGCATGCTTACTGCAATGATAATAAATTGGGTAGTGAATTGGAAAGCTTATGGACTATCGTAATTTCTTTTTGTATATACCAACCATTTCTTGTTTGGTATGTTCGGTAAATTTAGAATTGTAAATCATCTTAAATTGCGTTCCCATTTCAATAGAATCATAACGTTTAACGCGCAATTCCCGGGTATAAAAAATAGCAATTAATTCATTTCGGTAAAAGACCATTAGTAGGCGTGGCTCTAATATTTGCTGGGTAAAATTGGGTTGAACCAACAAGTAAGAAGTGTAATCATTGCTTTCAATGGTTTTGCTCAATTCGTATTTTTTAAGAAAGGCATCAAAATAGCTCAATTGTTCATTTTCTGCTGCCTGATCCAATAATTTACCAAGCTCCTCTTCTGCAATAAAAGTATTGTCTGTACATGATTTTTCCAAATAGCCAGCAATTACAATATGGGTTAAACTGTCTTTGATTTCCAAAATTTTCATTGGATTAAACCCAATAACCACCTTCCCAATTTGTTTACGTTCTTGGTTGTAAATTTTAGCTTTTGGCTGCAGCATAATGCCATCATAAAGGTCGCTGGTTTTAATCCAAGCATCCACCCAAATTCGGTTTCTGAGTGGTGATGCCCCTATGCAATGAAAAAAGACCCTAGGATATAAACTCAATACTTCTTTACCTTTTTCTTCCTCCGTCATGGCACAATAGCCACTGGTTCTTTCTGCAAAAGAATTAGCAATGCTAAAAATGCAAAGCAATAAGAAAATAAATATGTAATTATTTTTTAGCAAACTGGTGTTTTATTACCTGAAATACCACGGGTAAAACAGACACAAAAACAATGCCCAAAACCACTTTTTCAAAGTTCTTTTGTACCCAATCTATATTGCCTAAGAAATAGCCTGCAAGGGTTATACTACTTACCCAAAGTACGGCACCAATAATGCAATAAGTGATGTATTTGCTGTATTTCATGCTTCCAACACCTGCTACAAAAGGTGCAAATGTTCTTACAATGGGCACAAACCTGGCAATAATTATGGCCACAGAACCATGCTTTTCATAAAAGCTTTCTGTCTTTTGAATGTATTCCTTTTTTATAGTAAAAATGCCAAAGAGTTTGGCGCCTTCACCTTTTTTAGCCAAAAACTTACCAATAAAATAATTGGTATTATCGCCCAGTAAGGCTGCCAAAATTAAAAGCACAACAATGAGCAATACGTCTAAATTATTGTTGGCATTACCAGCCAAAACACCAGCTGTAAACAACAATGAATCGCCAGGTAGGAGTGGAAGAACCACCAATCCTGTTTCACAAAATACAATCAGGAAAAGTAATCCATAAATCCAAAGGCCATGGTCGGAAACAAATGCCTCCAAAAAGCCCTTTGTGTTGGTTAATAATTCTTTTAAAATAGCTAATAGTTCCATTTGTTGAGGTTAATACTGCGCAAGTTTAACGAAATCTCGTTGCTTTTTATAATTTTGTGCTATGGCGGTAAAATTCAAAATTATTTTGTTTGCGGTGGTCCTGGTGTTTTTAGTGGGTGCAAGTTCTTGCAGCAGCCACAAAGGAATTGCGCGCGATAGAAAATGTAATTGTCCTAAGTTTTAATGACAACACGGGTTAAACTTAGTCTTATCACGGTATGCTACAATGCGGGTAACTTGTTGCAAGAAACCTTGCAATCGGCCTTGGATCAAACCTTTCAAGATTTTGAATTGGTAATTATTGATGGTGGCTCAAAAGACAATACGCTTGCAATTGCCAATCAATTTAAAACACATATTGGCACCCTCGTTTCAGAAAAAGACAAGGGCATTTATGATGCCATGAATAAAGGTATACAGGCTGCTAAAGGTGAATGGCTTTACTTTCTCAACGCCGGCGATTCCTTCTACAGTCCGATGGTTTTGGAGAATATTTTTGGCAATCCTGGGCCTGCCTGTGATTTTATGTATGCCAAGGTGGAAACAAAAAACGAACCTACGGGCATCAATTATATCAATGGAAAAGAGGTTAACTTCGCTATGTTTTATTCGCATTACCCCATTTGTCACCAAGGAACTTTTGCGAGAAAAGAAGTATTTCAAAAAATAGGAAATTTTAATTTAGCCTACCCGCTGGTAGCCGATAGTGAGTGGTTTATTCGTTTGTTCAAAGATCCTTCTATTCAAACAAAATTTATAAATGAAGTGGTAGCCTATTATGATATTCAGGGGGCAACCTACCATAAAAGAATGCAAGGTTACAGAGAATATATCCGTGTAGGCTTTATTCATTTCCCCTTTTTGGTAGCCCTTCTCAATCTTTTTTTATATCCAGTAATTTGGCTGAAAGTATGGGTAATACGTACATTTCAGCATATGGATTGGTTCAAAAAGTACCGTGAACAAAAGTTTAAAAACAAAAAGGCAGCGAACTAATTCTTATGAAAATCAAAGAAATCATTCAATATTTAGAGGAGTTAGCGCCCCGCAGTTACCAAGAGTCCTATGATAATTGCGGTTTGCTAATTGGTTCTGACCAAACAGAACTGAGCAAGGCACTAGTTACATTGGATTGTACAGAAGAAGTTGTGGATGAGGCCATTGGTTTAGGTTGTAATTTAATTATAGCCCACCATCCTATTATTTTTGGAGGACTTAAAAAACTCAATGGCAGTAATTATGTAGAACGCACCGTTATAAAAGCCATTCAAAATAATATTGCTGTTTACGCCATCCATACCAATTTAGACAATGTGGTTCATGGGGTAAACCATCAAATTGCCCAGCAATTAGAACTTCATAGTACCTCCGTGCTGGATCCCAAAGGCAATTTATTGCAGAAGTTAGTTACTTATGTGCCATCTGCGCATTTGGAAAAGGTGCAAACAGCATTGTTTGCTGCAGGTGCTGGCCATATTGGTAAATACAGTGAATGTTCATTCGTTTCTGAAGGATTAGGTGGTTTTAAGGCAGGGGAGGGCGCAAAACCTTTTGTTGGCGGTTCGAACCAAAGACACCTAGAGCCTGAACAAAAATTGGAGTTATTGATGCCTAAGTATGCGCAAAGCCGCATTTTGAAAGCCCTTTTTGATGCACATCCCTATGAGGAGGTGGCCTATGATATTTATGATTTGGCCAATACACATGCGCAAGTTGGTTCGGGATTAATTGGTTTATTGCCCGAGGAAATGGATGAAAAGGCCTTTTTGGCCTATTTAAAAGATAAAATGGAACTGAAATCAATTCGTTATACAAGATATAATGAAAAGAAAATCAGAAAGATAGCAATTTGTGGTGGGGCAGGCAGTTTTCTGTTAAAAAAGGCAATTGCCTCAGGTGCTCAGGCATTTGTGAGTGCAGATTTTAAATACCACGAGTTTTTTGATGCAGAAAATCAGCTGCTGATAGCCGATATTGGTCATTATGAGAGCGAAAAATTCACTAAATCATTATTAAGTGAATTGATTATCAAAAAATTTCCTACTTTTGCAATCCTTTTATCCAAAACAGATACCAACCCGGTTAATTATTATTCATAAATTATGGCAGGAGCTACAGAAACCAGCATTGAACAAAAATT
>CANFSD010000053.1 GCA_947449515.1 Bacteroidota bacterium | reverse complement strand
CAAAAATTTGATATGAAATTGGTAACCATTAAAGATTTAATTGCTTACCGCTTAGAAAAAGAATCGCTTATTCAGCGCATTATTTCGGTTGATATGCCTACGCATTATGGCGATTTTATTCTTACTGCCTTTAAACAAATAGATACTGGCGAAGAACATTTGGTTTTACAAAAAGGGGAATGGACTACTGAAGAGCCCGTTTTGGTAAGGGTGCACTCGAGCTGTATTACCGGTGATATTTTCCATTCTATGCGTTGTGATTGTGGCGACCAATTGAAAAAAGCCATGGAGCTCATAGAAAAAGAAGGTAAAGGAATGATCCTATACATGAACCAAGAAGGCCGAGGAATTGGACTTGTAAATAAATTGAAAGCCTATAAACTCCAAGAGCAAGGCATGGATACCGTAGATGCCAATTTGCAATTGGGTTTTAAAATGGACGAACGCGATTACGGCGTAGGTGCTCAAATTTTGCGTAGCATGGGTGTTCAAAAAATGCGCTTAATGACCAATAACCCTACCAAACGTGCGGGTTTAATTGGTTACGGATTAGAAATTGTTGAGAATGTTGCACTCTCTGTAGTGGCCAATCCGCACAATAAAAAATACCTTGAAACCAAACGCGATAAAATGGGTCACGAATACCAAAACGAAGCCTAATCATTTGAAATGCTTCCTGCCTACCAAAAATATTTAAACCTTGCCAACAAGAATAAAAGCGAGAATAAAAAATTTCTCGAAAAATTAAAAAAGCAGAAGCCAGCGCATTTGGATCGAACCGTACAGGAATTAAATGAGCTAGCTTTTGAAGAAATAGATTGTTTGCAATGCGCCAATTGCTGCAAGGGCACCGGACCATTACTCTTAAACAAAGACATTGATCGTTTGGCCAAAGAAGTAAAAGTGAGGCCTGCTGTTTTTACCGAAAATTACTTAAAAATAGACGAGGAAGGCGATTATGTTTTCCAAGCAATGCCTTGTCCGTTCTTGGCTGAAGATAATTATTGCCAGGTTTATGAGGCAAGACCAAATGCTTGCCGCGAATACCCGCACACGCAACAAAGAGATCAATTGCAAAAATTAAGTATTACCTACCTCAACAGTTTAATTTGTCCGGCTGTGGCAAAAATTGTTGAAGAACTCAAACAACAACAAAAATAGCTTACGGAATTTGGAGGTATTTGTGCGTTTGCACACTGATACGCCATTTGGGATTTTGCTTTACGTAATCCACCAAAAGCGGTGTCATTTTTTCTCTTTGGTCCCACTCTACTTGCAAATACAAGTCGCAGTTTTCAGAAACCAATTTGGCATTTTGTTCGGCCCAATCAAAATCACTCTTGTTAAATACCACTACTTTTAATTCATTGGCAACTTTTAAAACCTCGGGCAAAGCGGCTTTAAATTTTTTAGGCGATACACAAATCCAATTCCAATGGCCACTCAAAGGGTGTGAACCAGAGGTTTCAATATTTGTCTCGATCCCATTTTGTTGCAGTAAATCTGTAAGGAAGTCTAGGTTATGTAAAAGAGGCTCGCCTCCAGTAATAACAGCCATTTGCGCTTTGTTTTCTTGTATCCATTGCAGCATTTGTTGTGGTTCCACCAAAGGGTGTAAAGAGGCATCCCAACTTTCTTTTACATCGCACCAAACGCAGCCCACATCGCAACCTCCTAAACGTAAAAAATAGGCAGCTCTTCCGGTATGGAAACCTTCCCCTTGCAGGGTATAAAAATGTTCCATCAATGGCAATGGGCGCATATTTTTCAATTTATTTTTGATTGATAACTTTTAAATAATGGATCATCTGGGTAGCCAAGTTTTGTAAGTCATGGTTTAGGCCAGTGTCAATGATGCTGTCGTTGTAACTCAAACCTTCGGGCATTTGTGCACCCATGGCATAGGCAGATTTTGCATAGGTGCTTATTGCTTGTAAAGGCAATTCATTTTCAAAATATAGGTTCATAATTAGGTCGAACCGATGGCTTAAAAAATTGCCAATTTTTGTGGTATCAGGAAGGTTAAATGGTGTAAGTTTTTCTTTCCAAAAATACTCCGAACTGATGTGAAATTTCTTGGTATGTGGCAGGGTGGGGGCATCAACGTAACCCATCATCCAAACTTTTTTACCTTGTTCTCTTAAGTAGTGTGCAATGCGGTTAATGTTTTCTTCGTTGGTTTTATTGCCCGCAAAATAAATGAGCCCAATCTCATGAATTTGATCAAAATGCGGAATAGCATTGGAGCTGCGGCCATTTTTGTGCGCGCTTTTAAGCATATATCTGCCAATGCGTGTTCTAATTTGATTGATCCAATTCATTTGATACAAGTATACTTTAAATGCTTCAATTTAAGGAGTCGTAATTTGTTTGAGGTCCTTCTTTTTAAAAAGCCCTTTCCATTTTTTTGCTATTCTATTGAAAAGAGAATTGTCAAACAAAGCAGAATCATTTGCCGCTTGGTAGGTAATGAAAAAGGCCAATGGAATAAAAACCAATATACCAAACCACATGCCCTGCATTGGATTCCAAGCCTCTGTCTTGGCAGCTTTTTCTCCCATGAGCGAAACAATATGGTAACAAACATACAACAATACAGAAACCACTATGGGCAAACCAAAGCCACCTTTACGAATAATAGAACCCAAAGGCGCACCAATAAAAAACATAATGATACAGGCTACACTCAAAATAAATTTACGGTGCCATTCAATTTTATGACGCGTCCTTAATTTGGCCAAATCTTTATATTCATTGATGCTGTATTCAACAATGTTTTTTACACTTCTGGCAGCATTTAGGGCATTTGCATAAACAGTAGAGGTAGGTACTTTATTAAAATGGCTGGTAATATCTGGCTCTTTGGTTGTAACCGCAATGATGGCGGAGTCTGCAACAAATTGTGCTGAGTCTTTCTTACTCTTTGAAAAATAGTAGTAAGGTTGTACAAATCCTTTTAATTCTTTGAACTTGTTTTCTGCCAATAAATCTAAAGAATCACTGGCATTTTGCAGTTCAATTACATTTAACATTTCCCAATGGTGCTTGAATAAATTCTCATCGGTTCGGTTAAATTTAAAGCTATTCATATCAAAAGCAATGCGCTCTTGGTTAAAGGTCATGGTTGAATGTTGTTGCGAATAATAATAACCCTTTACCTTTTCCAATTCTTCATACCTACCTCCTTCAAATAGCGTCAGAAATAGGTATCGCTTGTCATCACTCATAGTCATTGTGCCACGTTTGGCGTAAATAATAACGGGGTGTAGCTGACTTTCCCTTTGGTCGTAAATAATTATTTCTTGTAATTCTTGGGTCTTTCTATCCTTCTTGCCTACGCGAATGGTAATACCTGGTATATCCTGACTAAAAACCCCTTCTTTAATAGCCAATGACGGTTTTTGTTGTCTTACGTCGTAGAGTAAAGAACCACGTTTTAAGTTGGCTTGAGGAATTAATACATTGGAAACAAAGAACCCAAATAAGGCAACCAATAACATAACGCCTATCATGGGCTTAAACATATTCCAAATTGAAATCCCTGATGCTTTGGCAGCAACCAATTCATAGCTTTCACCAAGGTTTCCGAAGGTCATTATGGAAGCCAATAGGATGGATAGTGGTAGTGCTTGTGGAATTAAACTGGCTGAGAAATAAAATAGCAATTCGCCAATAACCAGGAAATCTAATCCCTTTCCAATGAGTTCATCTACATACAGCCAAATTACCTGCATCAGCAAAATCATCATTACAATTAGGAAGGTAGGTAGAAAGGCCTTCAGGTAATTTTTGACAATAAAGAGGTAAAATTTTTTCACAGATGGGTTGTTGTAGGAAAGGAACAAAAATGCTTAATTTATTTCAATTTTAATAGGATAGAGGCAGATTATTCTAAGCAAAGGTCTTGCCAAACAATAAAAAACCCGATTCCAATATAAAATTAGAATCGGGTTTTAATAGGAGGGCTTATAGAATTAACCACCCAATAAGGTTCTTAACTCATGTACTTGGTTTTCCCAAAGGAGTATGGCGTTTTTCTCGTCAATAGGCTCCACAAAATCGGTAACTACCAGGGCCACATCGTCTGTTAATTCATCTTGTTGTATTTCAAATTCAAAATATTCGTCAACATGTGTGTCTTTCCAGCGGAATTTAACCCCTTTTAAAGGCGTTTTTTTCAATAGTTCAGCAATGTTTTCATCACCATCCCATTTGAATTTATAGAAGTTGTTGTAGATGTCTACATCATTACAAAACCATTGCGACAAACCCGAGGGCGAGCTGATATAATTAAAAAGCATTGAAGGCGATGCTTTAATTTCAAACTCCATACGGATTTTTTTCTTAGAACTCTTAACCATTACTTTATTTATTATCGGAATATGGCAAATATAAAATTTTAACCCACACTGCCAAACCTTTTTGTTGTCTGTTTTTTGATTAGTTGGAAATGAGCCAATTTAAAATTGTCATTTTTTGCAAAAGGAGGCATTTTATTGATTTTCTGCCTTTTTAAGGGTGAAACCAAAGGTTGTACCTGTTCCAACACTGCTGCGCACATGTACACTTTGTCTGTGGGCCTCCATAATATGTTTTACAATTGCTAAGCCTAAGCCGGTACCACCTTCATGGTTTTCCCTTGTTCGGCTTTTGTCTATGCGGTAAAATCTTTCAAAAATGCGGCCCAAATGTTCTTGTTCAATGCCAGATCCATTATCCGCAATTTCAATCAGAAAATGCTCGTCCATATCATAAATAGCGGCAGTGGTAGTACCATCTTGAGTGCCATATTTAATTGAATTGGAAACCAAATTTACCAATACCTGCCTAATTCTGTACCTATCGGCAAATACATAAAATGGGCCATTACATCCTTCTTTAAAAAGTAATTGTACTTTAGTATTATGCAGTTGTTCGTATACATCACGTATCAAAGAACAAACATCAAATCTTTCCAATTCCATGGTTAACTCACCACTTTCCAATTGGGAGATAGATAATAAATCTGCCACTAAATCACTCAATCTATCGGCGCTTTTGGCGGCCTTTTCTAAAAAGCGAGCGTTTACTTCTTTGTCGTCTATTGCCCCATCTATCAAAGTATGTATATAGCCTTGTATATTAAAAATGGGTGTTTTGAGTTCATGAGATACGTTGCCTAAAAACTCTTTTCTAAAATCGGCCAATTTTTGCAATTGTTCAATTTCAATTTTGTTGTCTCTTGCCCATTTAATTACCTCTTTGTTCATTTCGGCAATAGGGTCTTTGTCCCAATCAAAATTGCCAATAACCGCATCGTATTTTTGCGTTTTAAGGCTGTGAATGGTTTTATAAATGAGTTTTATTTTTCTATAAATAAAAAATTCAAGGGTATAAAAGAATAAGAAAAAGGATAGGCCAAAGCAGAGCGTAAAAATGATAACGGAATTAATAATTTCCCATTCACCAATAAAAAAAGATACGGTTGCTAATGTAACAGATAACAAAAGTGAAATAAGAAATGCGATGTCAATTGGTTTGGGATTTCTAATCATATTTCAAATTTGTAACCAACACCTTTAACGGTGCCAATATATTCATCTCCTAGTTTTTCTCTAATTTTTCTAATGTGAACATCAATGGTTCTATCAACTACCAATACTTCCTCTCCCCAAACTTTTTCCAAAATATATTCCCTGGTAAAAACTTTTCCAGGTTTAGAAGCCAATAAGAAAAGCAATTCAAATTCTTTACGCGCCAAGGCAATTTTTTGTTCGCCACGATGAATCAAGAAGGTTTCTCTGTCTATAAATAAATCTTTAACCGTAATTGAAGGAGATACAACTTCTTTTATTTTCCTCCTTAAAATAGCATTTAGCCTAGAAACCAATAACTTAGGTTTAATTGGTTTCGCTATATAATCATCTGCTCCAACATTAAATCCTTCAATTTCAGAATATTCTTCAGCACGAGCGGTTAAAAAAACTACATATGTTTTTGCAAAATCTGGATCAGCTTTAATGAGTTTACAAGCCTCTATGCCATCCATTACAGGCATCATTACATCCAATAAGATTAAATCGGGTTTAATTTTTTTTGCTATTGGAATAGCCTCTTTTCCATTACTTGCTGTGAATACTTCATAACCTTCCTTTTTGAGGTTGTATGAAATAAATTCAATGATATCAGCCTCATCATCTACAACCAGTATTTTACCCAAGTTATCCATTGTGTTAAATTTTATGTAATAATCCTTAAGTAAACTTATTCCAATGTTAAGGTAGTGTGAATTAAATGTTAAGGCCTATTCATTTTAGAACCCAAAAATTTCTTTCAATTTGGCTTCAAGTTCTTTGCCTCTCAATTTTCTTGCAATGATTTTTCCTTCTTTGTCTACTAAAATAGTGGTAGGAATGGCATCAATATTATACAAACTTACAATAGGGGAATTCCATTTTTGTAAATCAGAACCTTGTTGCCAAAGCAATTTATCTTTGTTTATTGCCCCGATCCAAGCATCCCTGTTTTCGTCTAAGCTTACACCAAAAATTTCAAATCCAGCATTTTTGTATTTGTTATAAAGGATAACATTATTGGGGTTTTCGTCTCTGCAAGGTCCACACCAGCTTGCCCAAAAATCTACCAAAACAATTTTACCTCTCAAGGCAGAAAGGGAAACGGTTTTGCCAAATGGGTCATTAAGTACAATGTCTGGAGCCATAGATCCATCTGCAGTTTTAGCTAAATTTTCAACCTTTTGGTGCAATTGAATTGCATATTTAGATTGAGAATAATTGGCATACAAAAGTTTGTCAATAGCTTCTAAAAATGGCAGGTCTGGTTCAGGCAATAGAAAGGTAGTTGCAAAATAGGGTACCATTGAATTGGTTAGTGTTCCAACATAGGCCTTTATGGCATTTTTATGCGCATCTTGCAAGCTATCAAAACAAAACCTAATTAGTTCCTCTGTTTTGCTATCCATGGTGCTGTTTGAGGTAAAACGCGCACTTATTTCTTCGCTCTTCCTTAAGTATTCATTGTTCAATAAATACAATTGTTTTAGTTCATCGTTTTCTTTTGAATTGGCCACAGTATATTGGTCTAAATGGGCCGGATCAATATTAATTTCAAGTTGGCTATTGGTATCTACCAACAATACAATATCTCCTTTTTCAAAACGCAGGATACAAAAAGTTTTTTCACTTAATTTTCCCCTTAAATTAAAATTACCACTTGCATCCAATAGCCCGGTATCAATCATATTTAAGCCACCAGGGGTTAGTTCTTGTATGCTAATTTGTTTAATGCCACTGGCATTTGCAATTTTACCTTTAAGGGCAAAGCCGCTGGTGTCTTCCACTTCTTTATTTGAACAGCTACTTGCTAAAAATGAAATGGCAAACAACAAATAAGTCATTCGCAAACTTGCGTAAAAAGTATTTCCTAAACGTAAATTCATAAGTTATTTTTCGAGCGTTTGTTTCAATAATTGTGTGGCAATTTTTGGATCGGCTTTGCCCTTACTAGCCTTCATTACCTCTCCCATAAAAAGACCAAGAAGGCTTTGTTTTCCGGCTTTATAATCGGCTACTTTATCCGGGAAACGCGCCAAGGCTTCGTCAATCCATACTTGTAATTCATCTGATCCACTTTCTTGAATAAGGTTCAAAGCCTCTGCAATTTGCAAGGCTGATTTATGATGTTCCTTAATCATTTCTGGGAATATTTTTTGTGAAGCGGCGCTGTTACTAACTTTTCCAGTATCTATCAAGGCAATAATTTCTGCAATTTTTGCTGCTTGTAAAACAAAATCATTAATCCCAATTGCCTGTTCATTGAGGTAACCTTTAACATTTACCATTAACCAATTGGCTGCAGCTTTTGCATTTGTGGTATGTTTTAAAATGTCTTCAAAATAAGCGGCAATATCTTTGTTTTCTGTTAGTATTTGGGCATCATACTCATTGAGGCCAAAGCTTTGCGTAAACTTTTCATACAAGGCTTTAGGCAATTCTGGCATTTGATCTCTAACGCCATTTACAAAAGGCGCTGTTATATGCAAAGGTGGCAAATCGGGCTCTGGAAAATACCTGTAATCTGCTGCACCTTCCTTGCTACGCATGGTTAGGGTAATTCCCTTAATGGCATCAAAATTTCTGGTTTCCATGTATAGGGTTTCGCCATTTTCAAGCGCAACAATTTGGCGGTGAATTTCAAAATCAATGGCTCTTTGCACATTACGCATTGAGTTCATGTTTTTTACTTCCACCTTGGTGCCAAAAACTTTAGAACCATTAAGCATCACAGAAATATTGGCATCACACCTCAAACTTCCTTCTTCCATGTTGCCATCACAAATGTCTAGGTAACGAACCAGTTTTCTTATTTCGCTGAGGTATTGGTATGCTTCTTCACCTGTTTTTATTTCTGGTTCAGAAACAATTTCAATCAAAGGAACACCTGCCCTGTTTAAGTCAATTAAGCTATCGTATACATCCTGGTCGTGCATACTTTTACCGGCATCTTCCTCCATGTGAATGCGGGTAATGCCAATCTTTTTGGTACTTCCATCTTTTAACCTAATTTCTACTTCGCCACCTGTGCAAATGGGTGTTTTATCTTGGGTTATTTGATAGCCTTTTGGTAAATCTGCGTAGAAATAATTTTTCCGCGCATAATACTGGTGTTCGGCAATAGTTGAATTACATGCCAATCCCATTTTTATAGCATTTACAATTACTTTTTTATTGTGTTTAGGAAGGGTGCCAGGATGCCCCAAACTAATTGGACTAATTTGGGTATTGGGTTCGGCCCCATATTGGTAGCCGTCTGAGCAATAAGCTTTGCTATTGGTGAGCATTTGCGCATGAACCTCGAGGCCAATTACGGCTTCGTATTTTCCAAAATCTATGTTTGCTTCTTCTATCTTCATGATTGAAGCGCGAAATTACACAAAACTACTTGAATTAGGAAGGAAAGATTGGCAAAAAATCTACCTGCAAAAATGGCACTTATGCCTTGTTAATCAGTAATTAGCGAAATTTTTAATTGGTTTGGGTGCTAAATTTTCGAACCCCAATCAATTCATCGTAATGGTATTGAAGGTTTTTGGTATAAACCAAAACAACATATTCATTTTCTGTTTGAAAGTGATTTCCTTCTAAGGTGCTTTCATCTGGTTTTCCTTGCTCATTTTTAATGGCAT
>CANFSD010000052.1 GCA_947449515.1 Bacteroidota bacterium | reverse complement strand
GTAAACTTTGAAACTTATGGCCTACAAGCCGAAGCGCAAATTCATGCTTTTAATATCAGAATTAATGAAGCAGAGCATATTTTTGATTTGAACCTAAAAGGAAGAATTGTAAAAGATTTAGAATTAGGTATTCCGGGAATGCACAATATTGAAAATGCTGTAGCTGCCGCTGCCGCAGCTTTAGCGGCAGGTGTAACCGAAGATGAATTGCGTAGCGCTCTCAAAAGTTTCAATGGTGTAAAGCGTAGATTCGAATATATTATTAAAAAACCTTCCTGTATTTTCATCGATGATTATGCGCACCACCCAGAAGAATTAAAGGCCATATTAGGTTCGGTAAGAAGAATGTATCCAAACCACAAATTGGTGGCTGCTTTTCAACCGCATTTATTTACCCGTACCCGAGATTTTGCTACTGGTTTTGCAGAAGCATTGTCTTTAGTAGATCAACTCTTTTTATTAGATATTTATCCAGCGCGCGAATTGCCAATTCCAGGGGTGAGTTCTCAAATGTTGTTAGAACATATTAGCGCAGCCGAAAAAGAATTGCTAAGTAAAGAGGAATTGGTGAAAAAGATAATTGAACTCAAACCTGCATTATTTGTAAGCCTTGGCGCTGGAGATATTGATGCTTTGGTAGAACCAATTAAACAGGGATTGCAATAAATGAAATTTGATAAACAAAAGTGGTGGCGTATTACATTAAAGGTATTGAAACTTTTGATGTGGACTTGCTTGCTCTCTTTTGTGGTCTATGTTTTGTTTTTATCTAACAAGAAACTAGAAGAGACCAAATGTAAAAAGGTGGATGTTTATATTTACCCAATTGATTTACATTTTTACAATCGGCAAACTGTTTTGGAAGTTTTGCGCAAGGCCCTTGGTTCGAACCAAAAATTAATTGGGATGGAAATGGGGGACGTAAATGTGTCTAAATTAGAACGTGAATTGAAGAAAGAGCCCCTCTTAGAAGATGCCGAAGTATTTGCTGAAATGGATGCATCGCTAAATGTTAAAATTATACAAAGGAAGCCCATTATTCGCCTTGTTCGCTATGATGGAACCCAATATTATTTAGATCAATATGGAGTGAAAATGCCCCTTTCAGAGCAGTTTTCGCCACGTGTGCTGGTGGCAAATGGGAATATTTTTGAACGTTTTGAGAAAGGGGATTCAGTGTACTCTTTTGTAGGAAACCAAGTGTTCAAAATAGCCTCTTATGTTGATAACCATCCATTCTACAAGGCACTAATAGAACAGATATTTGTAAGAGCCGATAATGACATCGTTTTGGTCCCTAAAGTGGGGAGCAAATTTGTCATTTTTGGTGATGCCCAAAACATTGATAAGAAATTTAGGAAACTATTGGTTTTTTATCGTGAGGGTTTAAACCGTATTGGCTGGAACACCTACAGCAGCATTGATGTAAGGTTTGAAGGTCAGGTAATTTGTAAAAAGTAAAAAAATTAAAATATGTCGGCAGAATCTAAAGTTATTGTTGGACTTGATATTGGTACTACCAAGGTATGTGCCATTGTAGGTCGTCGCAACGAGCATGGCAAAATAGAAGTATTAGGAATGGGTAAGGCCGAGAGTTTAGGTGTTATCCGTGGTGAAGTACGCAATATTGAAAAAACGGTAAGGGCTATTGAAGAAGCCATTGAAAAGGCCAAAGCCTCTTTGCTTAAAAACAATATTCAATTGTTAATTCAAAGTGTACATGTGGGTATTGCTGGCCAGCATATCAAGAGCCTGCAACACCGCAACAGTATTAGCTTAGGCGATTCCGATGAAGAAATTAGTCGTGATGATGTTGCCCGTTTAATTAAGGATACTTACAAATTGGCGCTTGCTCCTGGCGACCAAATTATTCACGTTTTACCGCAAGAATATACGGTTGATGATATTGGAGATGTATACGAACCAGTAGGAATGTCTGGCGTACGCTTAACTTCTAATTTCCATATCATCACTGGAAATGTAGATGCCATTAAAAATATTTATAAGAGCGTAGAACGTGCCAATCTAGAAGTGGCAGATTTAATTTTAGAGCCACTTTCTTCATCAGATGCGGTGCTAACCACAGAAGAATTAGAAGCGGGTGTTTGCTTGGTAGATATTGGTGGTGGAACTACAGATGTGGCCATCTTTAAAAATGGTATTATTCGTCACACCGCCGTTATTCCTTTTGGAGGAAATATTATTACCAAAGATGTGGAAGAAGGCTGTAATGTATTGAAAAATCAGGCAGAGGCGCTTAAGGTAAAATTTGGTTCGGCCCTTGCCGAAGAAAATAAAGAGAACGAAATTATAAGCATTCCAAGTTTCCACGGTCGCCCTCCAAAAGAGGTTTCGGTGAAGAATTTGGCCATGGTAATTCAAGCCCGTGTAGAAGAAATTTTCGAAACGGTTTTATATGAAATAAAATCTTCTGGTCTAGAAAAGAAATTAAATGCGGGTATCGTTATAACAGGTGGTGGTTCGCAATTGCGTCACTTGGATAAATTGGTTGAATATGTAACCGGTTTAGATGCGCGTATTGGTTATGCAAATGAGCACTTGGGTCAAACTACTATTGAAGAGATTAAGAGTCCAATTTACGCTACTGGCGTGGGTTTGGTGCTTAAAGGATTTAATACCCTAGCCGAGGTAGAAAAAATAAAAGCGATTCCTGATCCAGCAGAACAAGTAATACTAATTGAAGAAGTAGAACGCAACCATTTCTTTAACCGCATATTCAAAAAAGGAATTAAGTGGTTGCACGACGATAAAGATTTGAATGATTTTTAATTTGTTTTAGTAAGCAAAAGTTTCCCAGCAGAAAAAATAATAAAGACACAAAGACAATGCCAACAGAAAGCGGATTTAAATTTAATATGCCTAAAGAAAAATCATCCATTATTAAGGTTTTGGGTGTAGGTGGTGGCGGCGGAAACGCTGTAAACTATATGTACTCAAAAGGTATCAAGGGTGTAGATTTCGTAATTTGCAACACGGATTTGCAAGCACTTGAGGCAAGCAGTATTCCTAATAAAATTCAGTTAGGTGCTGGCTTAACACAAGGTTTAGGTGCCGGTTCGAACCCAGAAGTTGGAAAGAATTCTGCAATGGAAGCCATTGAAGATATTATTGAAACTTTGGGTGTAAATACCAAAATGTTATTTATTACTGCAGGCATGGGTGGTGGCACTGGAACTGGTGCTGCGCCAATCATTGCAAAAACGGCAAGGGAAATGGATATTCTAACAGTGGGTATTGTTACCACGCCATTTTCTTTTGAAGGTAAGCGCAGAAAAGATTTTGCTTATGCAGGTATAGAAGCCTTAAAAGGTGCAGTTGATTGTTTGCTTATTATCAGCAATGATAAGATCAAAGACATGTATGGCAACCTTTCTATGAGCGCTGCTTTTGGTATTGCCAATGAAATTTTAAATACTGCCGCCAAAGGAATTGCTGAAGTAATTACTTACCCAGGTGAAATTAACGTAGATTTTGAAGATGTAAAAACCGTTATGAAAGCTAGCGGTGTAGCCCTCATGGGTTCTGCTGTTGCAAGTGGCGAAAATCGCGCTATTGATGCGGTACGCATAGCCTTGTCATCACCGTTATTGAACGAGAATAAAATTCATGGCGCAAAAAATATTCTGTTAAATGTAAGCTCTGCCAGTGGTCAGCATGAATTGTTAATGAGTGAATTTGAGGTAATCAATAATTTTGTACAAGAAGAAAGCGGATTCTCTGCAGAAATGATTATTGGTACTAGTTACGATGATAGTTTAGGTGATCAAATTTCGGTGACATTAATTGCTACTGGTTTTGAATCTGTTCCTAAAGAAAATAAAATAATTGTTGGTGAGGTAGAACCTAAATTAAATGAGGTGAAAAGCCCCGTTGAAATGAAAACGCCTTTGGTTCAAGTTGCCCCAACGCCTATTGCACCTGCCCCTACAAGGTATAATTTGGAGGACGAAATGTTTGAGCCAAAAAAGCCGGAAGCCAAGGTCAACGATATTGAGTTGAACTTGCGCATTGAAGAGGAAGAAGCTGAAGAAATAGAAGAGAAATTTTTTAACATCGAAATACCTCAGGATTTTTTTAATGAGGAAGAAAAAATAAACAATGAAATTGAATTGCGTGTGGCAGATAAAATGCCAGATGCCAATTTTCAGGCGAATATTTTTGACATAATGAGCGATGCGCAGCAGGAAGAGCAAGAGAAGAAAATTGAAAAGCATATCCAAAGAATTAAAACCTTAAAGGATTTAAATATCAGTATCAAAACACCGCAAGGCTTACGCGATATGGAGAAGGAGCCTGCTTACGTTAGAAAATTAAAACGCCTCGATGATGTACCGCATTCTTCTGCAACCCAAGTGAGTCGCTTGAGTTTATTTGACGACAATTCTGGCAAGCCCGAATTGAAAACAAATAATTCTTTCCTCCACGACAACGTTGATTAGGCGAATCTAGGTGACAGTACATGGACTATCGACCATTGACCATCGACCATTGACTTTTAAACCAACAAACCCATGGACCATGGACTATCGACCATGGTCTTTCTAAATAAGCATGAACCGCAACATAACTGATGGCATTAATTTTATTTCTAAGCTAGATGCCAAAAGGCTAGGGAATGCTTTTTTATTGTATGCGAGTTATTTGGTGAGTCGTGTGATGCGCAAACCCATTCATTGGGGAATGCCAATGGTAATGGAAATTGAGCCCACTACAAGCTGTAATTTACGTTGTCCGCAATGCCCAAGTGGTTTGAGAGAATTCTCTCGCAATACGGGTATGTTGGATTTGCCTTTGTACAAAAAGATCATCGATGAATTGCATCCCAATTTGGTTTACCTCATTTTGTATTTTCAAGGCGAACCATTTTTAAATAAGCAGTTTTTGGAATTTGTAAAAGTGGCTGCAGCCAAAAATATTTATACTGCAACCTCTAGCAACGCACATTATTTTACAGATGAAATGGCCAAAGCAACCATTGAGTCTGGCCTCGATAGACTTATTATTTCAGTGGATGGTATTACCCAAGAAACCTACGAAAAATACCGCCGTGGTGGCAATTTGGAAAAGGTGTTGGAGGGAACCAAAAACTTGGTTAAGTGGAAGAAGGAATTAGGCAAATCTACACCGCATATTATTTGGCAATTCATTGCCTTTAAACACAACGAACACCAAATTCCGGAACTTAAAAAATTGGCCAAAGAAATAGGGGTAGATGAGTTGGGAATAAAAACGGCTCAGATCTATGATTACCAAAATACCGATGAATTGATTCCTGAAAATGAGGAGCTGAGCAGGTACAAGAAAACCGAAAAAGGCTACGAAATTAAGAATGATTTATTGAACCAATGTTGGCGCTTATGGCGCGGGAGTGTAGTAACTTGGGATGGTTTGGTGGTACCCTGCTGTTTTGATAAGGATGCCACGCATCAATTTGGTGATATCAGTAAAGATAATTTTGAAAGCGTTTGGCATGGAGAAAATTACCAGGCCTTTAGAGGCGCCATTCTGAAGTCGAGAAAAGAAATAGATATTTGCACCAATTGCACCGAAGGCACCAAAGTTTGGGCCTAACTATTCAACTGCAGTTACTTTTAAGATTTCTGGCAAGGCGTTTCTGATGCCACTTTCAATGCCGGCTTTCATGGTCATGCTGCTCATGCTGCAATTGCTGCAATTGCCAACTAAGCGCAATTTAAGCTCCATTTCTTCTGTTAATTCTACCAACTCCACATCACCGCCATCGGCCTGCAAAAACGGGCGCATGCCATTCAAAGCGATTTCTATTTTTTCTATTAATTCCGGATTCATTGTTTCGAAAATAAGGATTTCTTTTGGCTGTGCATGTAAAATTTGATGCACAGCCAAAATCCTATTCTTTATGCGTTTGCTACTTCTTCTTTAGGGGTAGCGTTTAATACAGCAATTTGTTGGGCAACTTTTTCAGCTATTTGGGAGAAAACCTTTTGTGCCGGTGATCCGTCAATAGTGGCTGCAGGAGCGCCAGTGTCGCCACCTTCACGCACACTCATAAAAATTGGCACCTCACCTAAAAAGGGTACTTGCAATTCATTCGACATGGTTTTGCCTCCGCCGTAGCCAAAAATATGGTATTTGTTGTCTGGTAATTCTGCCGGTGTAAAATATGCCATGTTCTCTACAATGCCCAAAATAGGCACTTTTACACCTGTCATGCCAAACATGGTTGCTGCTTTATAGGCATCTGCCAAGGCAATGGCCTGTGGAGTGGTAACCATTACTACACCTGTTAATGGCACAATTTGTACCATGGTTAAATGTACATCACCAGTTCCTGGAGGTAAATCCAAAATTAAGTAATCTAAATCGCCCCAATCAGTATCATTTACAAATTGGCGTAAGGCCGATGAAACCATTGGTCCACGCCATACAACCGCTTGTTCTGGTTTAATTAAAAAGCCTATTGATAATAATTTAACGCCATATTTTTCAATTGGTACCATTAACTCTTTGCCATCTACATTGCGCATCAAAGGTTGTTCGTGCATCACTCCAAACATCATTGGCACAGAAGGACCATGAATATCTGCATCTAATAAACCAACCTTTGCACCTTTGGCTGCTAAGGCAATAGCCAAGTTAGACGCCACGCTTGATTTACCTACGCCACCTTTACCACTGGCAACGGCAATAATATTTTTTACATTGGGTAAGGTAAGTTTGTCGCTTCGGTTACTGGTTACATTGGCCGTCATTTCAATTTTAACTACGGCTTGATCCGAAACCAATTTAAGGATGGCATTGATACAATCCTTTTCAATTTTCTCCTTCATTGGGCAAGCGGGTGTAGTTAAAACTACTTTAAAACTTACCAAATTACCGTCGATTTCAATATCCTGAATCATGTTCAGGCTCACTAAATCTTTCTTTAAATCAGGCTCCTGCACCGTGCTCAAGGCCTTTAGAATATCGCTTTTTTCCATTTCTTTAAATTATCAAAGCAAATATGGGGCTTTAATTTTAATTATTGAACCTTGCTGATAAAATTCAGGTTTAAGAAAGCCAAATGCTTATCCCGTCACGGTGAGCCTGCCGAACCATTTTTCTTTTAAGGATAATAATTCTGGTATCTGGATTCTGGACTCTTAATTTGGTTCTCGCTTCTCGTCTCTCGCTTCTTAAAAAACAACAACCTCCACCATACTGTGCACGCGGTATTTATGCTTGCCATCCAAACTTTCACATAAAATATAGGTGCGTAATTTATTGAGGCGGCGCATGGGAGTGGGGTCTTTTTTCATCATAAAAACTGTGCCATCTGCCAATTGTGCCAAGGTTAATATATCTTTTTTGCTATGGTCGTACTTCCTCAAAACTTGCAAGAGCTTTACATCCGCAGATTGCGAATATTTGGGGTTTTGCATGTGCTTTGCCAAAATAGCTTTGAGGTCGTAAGGGAAAATTTCCAATTCAAAAAATGGGCGCATGCAAATCTTAAATTCACTTTTCCATTCTGTTCCATGAGGTTCATGGCGGTTACCATACTTTAGAAAAGTTGTATGGTGAGCCAACTCATGTATAAAGGTTATTAGAAACTCGTATGGACTTAAGTTATGGTTGATGCTTATGCGTGAACCCTTGCCCGAGTGGGGCGTATAATCGCCATAACGACCTTTGCGCTCTACTTCAATGTGCAGGTGCAAACGGTGCAACATAATGAGCTCTGCACATAAACTCAAGGCGTTTTCTGGCAGGTATTCGGCCAGCACTTTCACCAATTGGTTCTTGTGTGCTTGCTGCTGTTCACTTAAAGTTTCAAAAATTTTGGTGCTCATTTTTTATCTATCCAACCATATTTCTGATAACACCGCATTGCTGTTTTTGTTCGCTGCAATGCGCAATTCTTTTTTAGCCATTAAGGAAGGAATAAATAAACTTTGGTCTTCTCTCAATTCAAATTTATCTTGGTCTATTTCAATTTTCAAACTGCCCAGATTGGCGTAAATAAATAATATTTGTCCAACAGCATAAGTTGTAAAATGCAAAATATTTGATTTCTTAAACTGCAGAAATTGTGACGATACATGGCCTTCTCCGGCATACATTACATTAAAATCACTACCGCTTCCTTGGCAGGTAATTTGATCGCTGCCACTAAAGTTTATTTCCGAACCAGGCAATAATAGTTGAGGCAATTCTTTATTGCTATGTAACATGGTTTGCCCACTGAGTAAAAGCAAATTTCTATTTATTCCAGGCAATAAGGTAAAGGTAGATTTTGCTGCCTTTATGGTGGCTTTGCTAATTCGCAATTCAAAATCACGCTTCGCAAAACTTGCATCTCCCGGCAATAGCAATAATTGCTGCGTACTTCCACCCGCCCAATCACTATAGCTGTAATCTTTTGCCTTTAGAATTTTTGCCTTCATATTTTAATTAGATGGTCCATGGTCGATAGTCCATGCTTTTTTTAGACTGAAAAAAAACTTTGTTTTCCTTCATGCCCTTTGTGTTTAAAAAATTACCCCCAACCAACAATGTTTCTAAAACAAAATCATCATTCCCACCTACGCTAAAGCTTCGTTGGGCAAGCATCCTTTATTTTTACAAAGTAATATCAAAAACCTCCTCTTTCCCTGCACGTAAAATCTTCACTTTGGTTTTCATTCCTTTCTCCAATTTCCCTAGTGTTTTCATATAATCTTCCATGCCCCCAATGAGGTATTGGTCTAATTGAATAATAATATCACCTCGCTTCAAGCCTGCTATGGCAGCGGGTTTTCCATCTGTGGTGCCGTCAATTTTTAAACCCTTGCCTTCAAATAAATAATCGGGCATAATGCCTAAGGTAACCTTAAAATTTGAACTACTGGTTGTAGCTTCTTTGGTTTTGCTAAAACCCAATTTGCTTTGTTTGTCTAATGTACCAACTACTTTATAGATGTATTTAATAATTTGTAATTCACCTTTAAAATTAATCAATTCCCAATCGTCACTTGGTTTGTGGTAATCACTGTGGTTGCCTGTAAAGAAATGCAAAACAGGCACCCCCACATTATAGAAACTGGTATGATCGCTTGCTCCTGTTCCGCTGGCATCATACTTTACATGCAATGAATCTTGGTGAATGCTAGGTAAAATACTGTCCCATCTTGGAGATGTTCCAGTACCGCTAATTGAAAAAGAATTTTTTACGGTATCTAATCTGCCCACCATATCCATGTTAATCATGTAGTCAATTTTCTCTAATGGAAAAGTAGGATGGTCAACAAAATAATGCGAACCCAATAAGCCTTCTTCC
>CANFSD010000051.1 GCA_947449515.1 Bacteroidota bacterium | reverse complement strand
CGGAATGCAATATCAATAGGTTGGTTAACTTCTAAATGCAATTCATTGGTGATAATATCATCATAAGAATTAACATCATTGGTATCAACCCCTAAGGCATTAACCTTACCTACTTCGCGGAAATTATGTGCACCTAATTTATTATCAGCACCTGCATAACGCGCATTCCAACCAAATTGGTAAGCGAAGATTTCAATTTTACGTGCCTTATCTTCTTTCTTGTACATGATATTGTTCCAAGTAATTAAACCACGGATAACCAATACCGTTAAAACGATAGCCGGAACAATCGTCCACCACATTTCAATTTTATGGTTATCAGGATAGAACAATGCTTTGCGCTTGCCATCTGATTTGTATTTGAAACCATACCAGAACAATAGAATTTGTGTGATCACAAAAACTACACCAGTTAAGGCAAAGGTAATCATAAACATATTGTCGTATTCTGCTCCATGCTCTGATGCAGCTCCTTGACTGAATACGGTTAATTTACCGTGTACGTAAAACTCCCAGAAGGCAGCTCCTAAACCCACAATTAAAAATACCATCATCAAAACTGCATTGATTGCATTCCAATTAATAACTGGTTTACCTTGAATATCGCTGATGCGTGCAAGGATTTTAAATACCATTGAAATGATAACAATTAATAAAATACCTATTGTAAGCAATAAGCAATTAATGATTGTTTCCCAATTGGTGCCAGCTGTTGTAGCTGTATTAGCTGCACTTGGAGCAACACTTGCAACAACTGCTGCAGCTGGTGCTTCGCTTTCTGCTTTTACATAGGCAACAATTGATTTGATTTGATTATCTGAAAGCGTTTCAAATGATGTCATCAATACATTGTTGTTTTCTTTGTAAAGTTGAACTGCAGTGGCATCACCACTCTTAATAAGCGCTTGTGAATTCTTAATCCACTTTAATAGCCATGCTTCTTCACGGCGTTTGTGAACGTCTTTTAAAGCAGGACCAACTACCTTGTCATTTATGGCATGGCAGGCTGTACAATTTGCGTTAAAAAGTGTTTTGCCTTCGTCTACACTCTGGGCTGATAGGTTCAGACCGAATGAGCACAAAAGAGCAATAACGAAGGTGATTTTAGATAACAGGTTGAGAATCTTCATTTTTGTTAGCTTTTTTAAATTACTTTGGGTTAAAATGCGCTGCAATATAAGAAAGTAATTTTTTTGTGAGGCGCGAATTTTCCACAAAAATCATTTTTTTTATCCTAACAAATGTTAGAATTGTAAATTTATGGAATTGATACAGGAGGAATATAACGCAGATTTTATTTCTTTTTAGGAACCGAATTCATTGGCGTTTTGTAGATAACAGCAGAATCGATAGGAATGTTTGAACCAGCTTGGTTTTTATTTTCATTTCCTTTACTGCTGTTTTTATTTGTTGATTTTTGGATCAAAATATTTTTAAATTTTATAGAGTCTTGTTTTGTTAACGGACGAATGGCCATTATGCTATCCAAAGATTTTTGTGCAGGGCTAATTATTTTAATAGTTGGATCAACCACAACAGGCATTGGAATCATGCTAGGAATAATTCTTGCACCATAATCTGAACTCTCTTTTAATTTAGGCGCAAAAATTAATAAGCGGTTATTTTTACTAAAGGCAATATCCCTAATGTTTACTTCAGGGTAAATAGTCTTTCCTATCAATTTACCTGTTTCAACTTCCCAAACCTTAATTGCACCATCATTGCAGGCAGTTACGCAATACTTGCTATCGTCTGTAAATGCTACAGCAGTAACTTTCCAACTTTCTACAGGTAATACAAAACTGGGTTTCCACGTTTTTAAATCCCATAAGCGGGCAGTTTTATCATTAGAGCCACTTAATAAATATTGGTTGTTGTTACTCAATGCCAATACATTTACAGCATCTGTATGGCCGTCCATGGTTCTTAAAACCTTACCACCAGCTAGTGCAATTAATTTAATTTGTTTGTCACTTTGCGCTACAAAAATATTAGCAGCTTGAGGTGAAAGGCATAAATCATTAATGGTGTTTCCAGTACTGTAATATTTAATTGGCTTTTTATTTACCACATCCCACAACATCAATTTGCCTTCTTTGTCGCCACTAAAAATAAACTTACCACTTCGGTCGAACACAATAGAAGTGATTGCTGCTAAATGGCGGTTGTTTAAATCCTCTGCAAATGGCACAAAACGGTACATAGAATCATATACACGCATGCTCATGTCCATGCCACCACTGGCCATCATGTTACCCGCAAAATTGTATGTTAACGCATTAATTTGTGCAGTATGTCCACTGAGTTTTTGAACCAATTTGTAGGGTGAATCTGCCTGATAGACCAATACTTCATTGTCCCAACCAGCTACAGCCATTCTTTTAAATTTAAGCGGACTAACCGCTACCACATTTAAATCATTGTGACTGCCGCCTAAGATAATTGGAGTGCTTGCAGGGATGTCTTGCGCGAAGATTGTTCCCGTTACAAAAAACAATAAAATGGAAAGTCTAATTTTTGCCATGGGGCAAAAATATACAATTAAAGAAGTTTTATGAAAAAAACCTTTGAAGGATAGCTTTATAGGAAAAATTTGAGCAAAACAATAATAAAGCCATAGATAAAGGTGGAAAGGATAATCCCCCTTGAAGTAAGGAAATGGTCGTATTGAACAAACAAATAGAACACAGCCAAATTAATTACACAACATAAACTGAGTAGGGGTGAAAGTAATTTTTCTTTTACCGAAATGTCTAAAAAGCTGTGTAATTCGGCATCTGCAAAATTATACAGGTAAAAGCCTAAAATACCAAGACTTGGTCCAATAAGGCCAATCAATAGCCCGGTAATTAAATGATCCTTAATGTTTACTTTCATGTTCAATATTCCATTGGTTAATGAGTCCTATGGCATTGTGTGCCGTTAAATCAAATTGAACGGGAACAATGGAAGCATAACCATTTGCCAATGCCCATTCATCTGTATCATCGCCTTTATCGAAATTAACAAATTTTCCAGTAAGCCAATAATATTTTTTGCCATTTGGGTCTTGGCGTTCATCAAATTCTTCCTCCCATTTGGCCAAAGCTTGTCTGCAAACCTTTGTACCTTTAAACGTTTCGGCTGTAAGTTTTGGTATGTTTACATTTAACAAAACGCCCTTTGGCAGGCCATTGGCAATCATGTTTTCTGCCACAGACCTTGCAATTTTGCCAGCTAAAGTAAAATCTGCCTCAATAGAAAAATCGCATAAACTAAAGCCCGCAGCGGTAATGCCTTCAATAGCACCTTCCATAGCTGCGCTCATTGTGCCACTGTATAAAATATTGATTGAACTATTAGAGCCATGGTTAATCCCAGACAATAATAAATCTGGTTTGCGGTGTAAAACTTTATCAACGGCTAATTTTACGCAATCTGCTGGAGTGCCGCTGCATTGGTAAGATGGAATATCGCCATATAAATCGGTTCGAACCAAACGCAAAGGCTTGGAAATTGTTACCGCATGGCCCATAGCACTTTGCGGACTATCTGGCGCTACCACCACAATATCTCCCAAATCTTTTACTGCTTCTACCAAAGCCCTGATGCCAGGAGCTGTAATACCATCGTCGTTGGTAATTAATATCAAAGGTTTATCCGTCATTTCTGGGTGCGAAACTAATCTTAATTTTTAGAATATGAAATTTGAGGAAGGATTAGAATGGCGCAGGATTGAAATGATCATGCGATTCGTCTTCTTCATTTAATTTAGAGCTAATGGTAATAAATCCTGGATTATCCGCTATCAAATCATTGTTGTTTTGGATATAGGTATCTTCCATTAAATCGGTAAACTTGGTAAAGTCGTTGATAAAACGCAAGCGAATATTTTCAATGGCACCATGCCTGTTTTTAGCAATCATGATTTCTGCTTGGCCATGCGTAGGTTGCCCATCTTCCCATTCGTTTAATTGGTAGTATTCCGGGCGGTAAATAAACATTACCATATCCGCATCCTGCTCAATAGATCCAGATTCACGCAAATCTGAAAGCATTGGTCGGTTGCTAGAAGAGGTTCTTCTTTCGGTCATACGACTCAACTGTGAAAGGGCAATTACGGGCACATCTAGTTCTTTTGCCAAAGCCTTTAATGACCTTGAAATATAACTTACCTCTTGTTCACGGTTACCATTTTTAACGTTGGCATCATCACCGCGCATCAATTGGAGGTAATCAATCAATACCATTTGAATATTGCTTTGTTGTTTTAACCTGCGGCATTTTGCACGCAACTCAAAAACAGATAGGGCAGGGGTGTCGTCAATAAAAATAGGAGCTTCACTGAGGCGTGCAATTTTTGAATTCAATTGTGCCCATTCGTATTCTTTCAATTCTCCTGTTCTTAATTTATGTCCTTGAATTTCGGCTTCGGAACTAATCATACGACTCACCATTTGCTTGTTACCCATTTCCAGTGAGAAAATGGCAACACCTCTTGGTGCTTCCCCATCTCCTAAACTTTCTAAGGAAGCATTTCTCGCTACACTTAAGGCAAATGCAGTTTTACCCATACCTGGGCGAGCAGCCACAATAATTAAATCAGATTTTTGAAAACCAGAGGTAATTCTATCCAATTTGGTAAATCCAGAAGGTACACCTGTAAACTTACCTGTTTTATGCTTCAGTTCTTCAATATCGCGCAAGGTTTCTTTAATTACCTTGTTCATTGACTGCATTGATTTTTTGATATTACCTTGCGATAGTTCAAATAATTTGCGTTCGGCACTGTCTAATAAATCAAAGGCATCATTGCTGTCTTCAAAAGCATCGGTTTGAATTTCACCCGAGATGCGGATCAATTCTCGTTGAAGGTATTTCTCTGAAATAATCCTAGCATGGTATTCAATATTGGCGGCAGATGCCACACGGTTGGTGAGTTGAGTGATATAAAATGCGCCACCCACTAAATCCAATTGCCCTTTTTTCCTAAGCTCCGAAGTAACCGTTAAAATATCAATTGGCTCGGCATTAGAGGCCAATTCTCTAATTACTTTATAAATAATTCCATGCGCATCTTTATAAAAACTATCGGGCGCTAAAATCTCACCAATTAGGGTAATGGCATGCTTTTCAATCATTAAAGCACCTAGCACCGCCTCTTCCAAATCTATGGCTTGCGGCGGTAACTTACTTCCATCGGTGAGAATAGGATTGGTATAGGTTGGTTTTTTCTTCTTTGTGAACGATCTTTCTTCTGCCATTTTTTTTACTTTCTACTCCTCGAATATACTTGCTGCCTGTGGACCTATGAAATTGGATTTAGATATACACAATATTCTTTTTGTTTGGGGATAAGCTGTGGGTTACTTCTAGCATGAGGTTCTAGTTGTTTGAGAATCAGATTAGGTTTTATTCACAATGTAATCAAAGTAATTGTTTTAATTGCCTGAGAACTGCGGTTTGGTTCGACCACTAATCAACGCTTCTTTTTTTATTAACAGCAATTGGGAATAAAATAGCCGTGCATATTACCCTAAAAGCGCTTCATGGCCACTGGCTGCTTTTGAAAATCGCTTACAAAGTGGTTTCTTCGTCCTAGTAAGAAAAATAATTGTGCCAGCAGATAGTATTCAAGAATATTCCAAAATCATTTCAGATTTAAAATCTAAGAAATTTTACCCTGTTTATTTGTTGCATGGGGAGGAAGCTTATTTTATTGATGAAATTGTTTCAATTATAGAAAATACAGCACTCACCGAAAGTGAACGTGCTTTTAACCAGACTGTATATTATGCCAAAGATGTGGAGATAAACAGTGTGGTGGAGGCTGCCAGGCGTTATCCAATGATGGCCAATTACCAAGTTATTGTTGTTAAGGAAGCGCAAGGCTATAAAAAACTAGATGATTTTGAAGCCTACTTTGAAAATCCTGTACCCTCCACTATTTTGGTGGTAAGCGTTAAAGGTAAGAAAGTAGATGGCAGGAGCAAACTCTATAAGGCTAGTAAGAAATATGTTAGCTTTGAATCAAAAAAACTTTATGAAGACAGCGAATTGCCTGCTTGGATTAAAAAGTTTTTGCAGGAGCGTGGTCTTAAAATAAACGATACCAATTGTCTTTTAATTGCCGACCATTTGGGTAGCGATTTGAGCAAAGTTGCCAATGAATTGGAAAAACTTTTGATTAACAAAGGTGATTCAACCGAAGTGGATGAGGCAATGATTCAAAAGCATATTGGCGTTAGCAAAGATTTTAATGTTTTTGAATTGATGACGGCCTTGGCCCAAAGAAATGGTAAACGCATTTTTTACATCAATCACCATATGAGTAGTGCCAAAGATTTTTCTATCATTCCTTTGTTGGCCCAATTCAATAGTTTTTTTATGAAGGGCGTTGTGTTAAAACAAACGGGTGTAAAAGACCAGAAGAGCATGATGGCTATGGGGATTGGTTTTAGACAAATAAAAGATTTCGAAAAATTGCTTGGAAATTATAGCATGGCAGAGCTTGAAAAAGCAATGGCTTTGGTAGCAGAATACGATTTAAAAAGTAAAGGGGTTAACCAAACAATGGTGGGCGACAGTGAGCTGATGAAAGAGCTGCTTTTTAAAATATTGCACCGCCCCGCTTTTGCTATTTAATTGTTTTTAATGGTCCTTTTTTTGAAAGGATTTTCACATTTCTTTTTTTTTCTACTCTTTTTTATACATTTGAAAAAAGAGAAACTAAATTTAATCCTAAAACAATAATGAAAAAAATCTACTTAATGGCACTAGCTGCCTTTACTTTACCTGCCATTGCGCAAAGTCCATTGAAATGGAACGGCGATATGAGCAGTGTTAAAGTTGACCGTGTGCAAACTACAGACCGCACGCCTCAATCTCCAGTTAAAGTGGTTGCTCCAGCAACTGGTCGTACCCAAGGTTCTTTAGGCAAAAAAGCCAACTATTGGGTAATTGGTCAAACACAAAACGACCAACAAAGTAATGCTTCTTGCTACCGTCATACACATGTTTTTGCAGACGGAAAAGTTTCTGCAACATGGACTACAAGTGCTGATGCATCTCCATACACAACACGTGGTGCTGGTTACAACCATTTTGACGGTACCGCTTGGGGTGCAGTAACTAGTAACAGAATTGAGCCAGAAAGAACTGGTTTCCCTTGCTACGTATACAACCCTACTACCAACGAAGAAATTATTACTTCTCACGTAGTAAAAGCCGGAACAGGTATTGCTGGTGGTATTTTAATGAACCGTAAAACAGGTGTTGGTCCTGGTACTTGGACTTCTAGTTTGGTAATGGATACCATTCCTACTATTCCTGGTGTATTATGGGTTCAAACTGCTGTATCTGGTGATTATTTAATTGCAATTGGTTCTTATACAGATTCAGCTTCTGCACAGCCTAACCGTGTTACTATGGGTGGTGTTAGAACTCCTCAAGTATATTCACGTTACCAATTCAGCACCAATAAATGGGTTGTAAAAAACCAATTGTTACCAGGTTATGATAATTCACGTGTATACGCAGGTGGTGGCGACAATTACAGCATTGATGCTAAAGGTAGCAATGTTGCAATTTTAATGGGTGGTACTTTTGATGATGTTGCTTTGTGGAAATCTACAGATGCAGGTGCAACTTGGTCGAAAACCATTATTGATTCATTCCCAGTTCCTGCTTATGTAAGCAAGAAATTATTGGATACTACAGAAACCAATGATGGTGCTATGAACGTGGTTTTAGATAACAACGGCTTAGCACATTGCTTCTGGGGTAGAAGATTAATTATGGATGATGATACTACAGATGATAGTTATTCATACTTCCCTTCTGTAAATGGTATTATTTATTGGAAAGAAGGAACGCCAACGGCAGATTTGCAAGTTGTTGCTACTTTATGTGATGAAAATACAAATGGTACAAACGATTTAAGCGCAAGCTGGAATGATGTTTCTGCCAGATATGGTTCATTGGCTATTACAACAATGCCAAGTGCAACCGTTGGTCCTGATGGAACAATTTACCTAACTTATAGTTCATTAAATGAAATTGATGGTAGTACAGATTCTAAAAACTTTAGAGATATCTATTTGGTATACTCTAGAGATAATGGTGCTACTTGGAGTTCTACTATTGATAAAACTAACAGTGTTTTGTCTACTGGTCAAATTAACTTAACCTATTGGATTGAGTTTAACACAGAGCAAGTATTCCCTTCAGCTGCTTCATTGGTAAATAACAAATTGCACTTAACTTATATGCATAAAACTACTATTGGTAGATATGATGCAACCAATAACCCTAGTGCTGTTGGTACACACAATATTTGCTACATGAGCATTGATACTGCAAGTATTTTTGCTGGTACTTTCACAGGAGTAGAAGAAGCTAAAAACGATTTATTTGTATTGGGTCAAAACTACCCTAATCCGTTTACTGGCGCTACAGTTATTCCTGTTAGCTTTACCCGTAACACCAATGTTAAGGTAAGTGTAATTGATTTAATGGGTAAAGAAATTTATTCAGAAAACTTTAAAAACATTCCTGCGGGTTCAAACAACTTAAATATCAATTTAGGTAATGTACCAAGTGGTGTTTATATCTACTCTATTGAGGCAGATGGTTTCAAAACCGCTCGCCGCATGTTGGTAGACTAATTCTTAATAAATATTAATTTTTACAAAAGGCAATCCATTTGGGTTGCCTTTTGTATTTTTACAGCCTTGAAAACACAACAAAATATTCTGAAGGTGCAATTCATTGTGGTTGTATTTGGGGTGCTTATTATGGCCGCCAAATTCATTGCACATTTAATTACCCAAAGTAATGCCATCTTAAGTGATGCCATTGAATCTATCATTAATGTGGCTGCGGGCGTATTTGCCCTTTATAGCTTATGGCTTTCTCAAAAACCCAAGGATGAAAACCACCCTTATGGGCATGGAAAAATACAATTTATTTCCGCAGGCTTTGAAGGGGGGATGATTGTAGTTGCTGCATTCTATATTTTGTTTGAAGCCGTTCAATCTTTTATTCAACCGCCTGCTGTAAAGCAATTGGATATTGGTATTTATTTGGTTGCCGCTTCTGGTATAGCCAATTTTGTAATGGGTACTTACTTAGTAAAAGTTGGCAAGAAAGGAAGATCCGATGCCATGGTGGCAGATGGCAAACATTTGCTCACAGATACCTATACCAGTGTAGGTTTAATTGTTGGCTTAATTTTGGTTTCAATTACCGGTTATATTTGGCTCGATGGGGTTATTGCATTGGTAATGGGTGCCATGATTTTAATTACGGGCTACGGATTAATTCGTAAATCTTTAGCAGGTTTAATGGACGAAACCGACATGGAAATTATCAAAGAATTATTGCCTGTATTAAATGAAAATAGAAAGCCAGAATGGATAGATATTCATAATTTACGTGTGGTAAAATATGGTTCGCATTTTCATAT
>CANFSD010000050.1 GCA_947449515.1 Bacteroidota bacterium | reverse complement strand
TTGGGTGAAAATCCGCTCGGTTTAATAGACAAATGGTTAAGAAATATCAAAGATGTTTACCGTTTGCACCAACCCGAATTAGATGCAATTACCAACGAAGAAGATAAGCACCGCAAAATGGTTGAATTGAATGTGCGTGAGCAAGTATTCAATTTAATGAAAACCTCCTACGTACAGAAAAACCGCGAGTTATATGGCTTTCCTCAGGTTCATGGTTGGGTATATGATATTGCAGAAGGCTACATAAAAGACTTAGAGGTAGACGTAGATAAAGATTTGGGTGAGCATCCGGTTTATAAGCTGAAATAGTGGCCTCTGTGGTTCGGCAGGCTCACCATGACGTCCCGGCAGGCTCACCATGACGTCCCGGCGGGTTCACTTTGGGGGTTAAATCTCATTTCCTATAAATATTTTTTATGGGCGTTGCTTTATTGCTTTTGTTTATTCATATTTGATTCATGCAAATAGCCATTACCAACCACATTAAAATTATGGTAGAAACTTCCTACCAGGATGACAAGCGTGCGGCGGGTGATGTAAAATTTATGTTTGCCTACCGCATTACCATTGAGAACCAAGGCGAGCATACCATTCAATTGATGCGCAGGCATTGGCATATTATTGATTTAATTGATGGCGAAAATGAGGTAGAGGGAGAAGGCGTTGTAGGGATACAACCTATCCTTGAGCCAGGCGAAAAACACCAGTATGTTTCGGGTTGTTTGTTGCGTTCACCTATTGGAAAAATGTATGGCACATACCAAATGGAACGTCAGTTTGATGGCGAAATATTTGATGTTGCCATTCCAGAATTTGTATTAGCTGTTCCATATTTGAACAACTAATTTTTGCAGTTGCATCCCTTGTAAATTATTTCTTCGCCTTTGGCATTTATGCCCCTAACTTTTTGGTGCTTTTCATTGTATTCTATGCGCCACATTAAATTTCCATTCCGCCATTTTTCTTTGTAAAAGATCCAGCCGGCCGGGTTATAATAATACCAAATACCCACTTTTTTATTTTGCTGGTAAGTACCGCTCATCTTCAGCTTTCCGTTGGGGTAGTTTTCTTTTACTTTTTCTTTGCTTTGGGCTTTGACATTTGAAAATGCAAAAAACAGCAGAAACAAGCTAATCAGTAGCTTATAAGAAAAAAACTGCTTTGTTTTGGCTATTAATAAGAGCATAAAAGGGTATACAAGCTTAGTTACAAAGGAGCAATAATCCAAGCTATCCCGCTGCTGGTTTCGGTTCGAACCGAATGCCTGCTTGATTTTTTTTTAATATTGGGTTAATAAGGCGTTTACATAATTGAAAAGTTTTCTTATTTTGCGCACTCAGACAATAGAGAATTACAGTGATAGCGCATATTCAAGGAAAGGTTACCCATCGTTCGCCCACTTATGTGGTGATAGATTGTGGCGGTGTTGGTTATTACCTTCAAATTTCATTAAATACCTATGGAAAAATAGGTGACAGCGAAGCGCTTAAACTGCTTACCTACCTGTCTGTAAAGGAAGATAGCCATACGCTTTACGGTTTTGCAGAGGAGGAGGAACGTCAGTTGTTTATGCAATTGATTTCGGTAAGTGGGGTTGGAACCAATACGGCTCGCATGATTTTATCGAGCTTAAAGCCGGCAGAAATTAAATTGGCCATTGTGAATGGCAATTGGAATTTACTCAAAACCATTAAAGGCATTGGTCCTAAAACGGCCCAACGTTTGGTCATTGATTTACAAGATAAATTGAAAAAAGTAGAGTCGCCAGATATGTTGCAAGCGGCTCAATTTAGCTCTCCTGCCTACGAAGAAGCCTTATCGGCTTTGGTTATGCTTGGGTTTGGAAAGGTAGAGGCGGAAAAAGCTTTGAATAAAATTAAACAACAAAATCCTGAAAGCAGCGTTGAACAGCTGGTTAAACTCACCCTTAAATCTCTTTGATGGATAAACTTCTACATTGTACCGTAGCTCAAAACTAACATACCTGCGTTTTTTACTCCCAATCACCTTTGTGTTAACACTGGTATGGGATGCAACACCCCGTTCTGAAATTAAGAGCGCGCGGGACTTTTCGCTTGCACCCCCTGATAGCAGCGAGAAAACAAAACTTAAATACCCCATTCGCGATAAGAAACCTTATGAAACGCAGGGCAAAAAGCATCCATTGGATTTATCGGAGCCTGCTGTAATCAAAGAAAAATATACGCTCGACCAAGAGCAGTTGAAATACAATAAAACCTCTAAGATTGGTAGCCTCGATTATAAATTACCGGCTGCTACTTCTGTTGCAGAGCAGTTAAAGGCAAATGGCGCGCAGAGTAATAAAGATTATTTCCGTCAAAGGGCACAAGCCCAGAATTTTACCAAGGGAAGCGGACTGTTACCTCAGTTAAATATTGGCAATAAGGTTGTAGATAAAATTTTTGGTAACGGTATTATTGATATTCGTCCAAGAGGAACGGCCGAGGTAATTTTTGCTGGCAATTTTAATACGGTGCGCAATCCCGCCTTTAGTTTGAGGCAACAGAAAACGGGTCAGTTTGATTTCAAGCAAAAAATTCAATTAAACGTTACCGGACAAGTAGGAGATAAGCTCAAGGTAAACATGAATTATGATACCGAGGCCACCTTTGAGTTTGAGAACCAAATGAAGTTGGATTTTGGTGGTAAAGACGATGATATTATCAAGAAAATTGAATTAGGAAATGTGAGCTTACCGCTTAACTCCAGCCTTATTCAAGGAAGTTCGAGTTTGTTTGGCGTAAAAACTACCATGCAGTTTGGTAAGTTAACGGTAACTGGTGTGGTGAGTCAGCAAAGAGGAAAAACACAAGAAACTGAATTGGCAGGCGGAACCACCACTACCAAATTTGATATTCAATGTGATGCCTACGATATGAACCGCCATTATTTCTTGGCGCATTATTTTAGAGATAATTACGAACAATGGTTGAGGAACCTGCCTATTATTGGATCGCCAGTTGTGATTACACGTGTAGAGGTTTGGGTAACCAATAGGAGCGGTTCGTTTGAGCAATCACGTGATGTAATGGGTTTTGCCGATATGGGCGAAGGCCTGCACCGCGATAATAAATTTTGGAAAGTAAATGGTGGTCCGGATTTAGGCAGTACAGTAAATGATTTGTACGACCCTAGCAATTACCAAACGTATTTGAATGGTTACGGCAATCCAGCGCTGGCAGCCAAGTATAGGGCGAGTTATGAAATTGAAAACCAATTGAGCGCAGATTTTGCCACCACTGGTTTGCGACCAATTTCTCAATACCAAGCCATCAATTTTGCCCGTCAATTAGGTCCTAACGAATTTAGTTTTAATGCGCGCTTGGGGTATATATCCTTGAACCAAGCACTCAACAACGATGATGTATTGTGCGTTGCTTACGAGGGAACCATCAATGGTATTGCGTTTAAAGTGGGTGATTTTAGCATGGACATTCCGCGCAATGTAGACAAGCCAGAAGTATTGTTTTTAAAGATGTTGAAAGGCCCAAGTTTAAGACCAGACCTGCCTATCTGGGACTTGATGATGAAGAATGTGTATTCATTGGGTTCGTTTCAAGTGCAACCTAAAGACTTTAAATTAAACTTGGTTTATGCCGATGATCCGAGTGGCAGTGACTTGAGTTATTTGCCTGTTAAGAACGAGCCCTATTTAAGCAATTTGCCTTTGCTCAATGTATTCAATGTAGATAAAATGAATACCATGCAAGAGCCTGTTTCTGATGGTTTGTTTGACTTTGTAGAAGGGGTAACTGTAAACTCGCAAACGGGCAGGGTGTTTTTGCCTACGGTAGAACCATTTGGAAAATATTTACAAACAAAGTTTGTGAACGATCCAAATTTGGCATCTTACTATTGCTACTTTTCCTTGTATGATTCAACGCGTTTTTCTGCAGTACAACAACCGCAATTTAACAAGTTCTTTTTACGTGGTTCTTACCAAGGTTCAAGCACCAATGAAATTTCATTAGGCTCCACCAATGTGCCAAGGGGCTCTGTGCGTGTGACCTCAAACGGAGCGCCACTTACAGAGAATTCAGATTATATAGTTGACTATAATTTAGGTAGGGTAAAAATTGTAAATACCGCCTTGTTAAATTCGGGTGCTGTTATTAAAGTTTCTTCTGAAAGCAATAACCTATTTCAAATTCAACAAAAGAGTTTATTGGGTGCTAGGTTTGATTATAAATACAATCCGAATTTGGTGTTGGGATCAACCTTTATGTATTTAAATGAGCGCCCACTTACACCAAAAGTAAATATTGGTGAGGAGCCAATTTCAAATATGATTGTTGGGGTAGATGGTACTTATACTACCCAATCTCGTTTCCTTACCAAATTGGTTGATAAACTACCCTTTATTGAAACCAAAGAAATTTCTAATATAACGGTTTCTGGCGAATACGCGCGTTTAATTCCGGGAGTACAAAGTTCGCTGAGTCAGAACGGAACCGCCTATTTAGACGATTTTGAAGGCGCAGAAACACCTTTTGATTTGCGCATGGGAAATACTTGGGCCATGGCAAGTACCCCTCAAGGGCAGCCAGATAATTTTCCAGAAGGAAATTCGCTCAATAAATTGGAATATGGCTTTAAGCGCGCCAATCTTTCTTGGTATACCATTGCCACTACTTTTTACAGAAATGATGCCTTTACACCTTTGCATTTAAAGAACGACCCTTCTTCATTGTCGAGACATGCCACGCGTGAAGTGTTGCAACAAGATGTTTTTAAGAACAAACAAATTCAACAAGGTTTGCCTACTACTTTGCCCACTTTTGATTTGTCTTTTAACCCCAGTGAAAAAGGTCCGTATAATTTTAACGTAAACGATTTAAATGAAGATGGAACGCTCCGCAACCCGCGCAGCAATTGGGGTGGCGTAATGCGTAAGATAGATCAAAATGATTTTGAGCAAGCCAATATAGATTATATTGAAATGTGGGTGATGGATCCATTTGCAGATAAACCTGCCAGTGTTGACCGTGGTTATTTGTATATCAATTTAGGAAATATTTCGGAAGATTTATTGCGTGATAACCGCCGTTCTGCAGAAAATGGTTTGCCTAAAAACAATACGCCTGAACAAATTTCACAAATAGATACCACGGCATGGGGAAGGGTACCAAGAGCACCCGTAATTAATTATGCTTTTGATGCAGATCCCAATGTACGCAAGAACCAAGATATTGGTATGGACGGACTATCAGACGAGGGGGAGCGTAGCTATTTTAATGATGTTTATGTCCAAAAAGTATTGGCAAAATATGGTCCAACTTCTGCTGCCTATATTGCCGCCAATGATGATCCATCAAACGATAATTACCATTATTATTTAGGAACCGATTACGATAACAACAAGGTTGGTTTGTTAGACAGGTATAAAAAATACAACCGCCACCAGGGCAACTCACCAACGGTAGATCAAAGTCCGGAAGCTTACCCAACCGCGGCTACTAACGTGCCCGATAACGAAGATTTGAACCGCGATTATACCGTAAATGGGGTAGAAGAATATTTCCAATATAAAATTGAGGTGGCCCGCGATGCTTTTATTATTGGTAGAAATTATGTGACCGATACCTTAACCACCAATGCTAAATTTATTAATGGCGATTATGCTGCAGAAAAGTGGTACCAATTAAAAGTTCCTGTGCGCGAATTTGAGCGCAAGGTGGGTGAGATCAATGATTTTAAATCGATTCGTTTTATACGTATGTATATGCGCGGTTTTGCCGAACCAACCATTATGCGTTTTGCAACTTTGCAATTGGTTCGAGCCGATTGGAGAAAATATTTAAACAACTTAGAAGCGGGTGGCGAACACAAACCAATTGACCCAACAGACAATACACAATTTGTGGTTTCAACCGTAAATATTGAGAAGAACGGAAGACGCCAACCTATTAAATACATTATGCCTCCGGGCATTCAGCGTGAGATAGATTTTAGCTCACCTACCAGCATTCAACAGAACGAACAATCTATTAGTTTACTTACTTGCAATTTAAAAGATGGCGATGCCCGCGGTGTGTTTAAAAACTCTAATGTTGATTTACGCCAGTATGGTAAGTTAAGGTTGTTTGTGCATGCCGAAGGAGAGAATTTAAAGAACGATGAGCTTACTGCATTTTTCCGTTTTGGTACAGATTTAACCAATAACTATTACGAGTTTGAAATTCCTTTGCAGGTTACACCATCTGGTGCCAGCGATGCCAATGTTATTTGGCCGAGTGCCAATGAAATGACCATTTTGTTGGAAGAAATGATTAATACCAAAATTGCCAGAACCAATGCAGGATTTGCCTTTACCGCACCTTATAGCAGGCAAGTTGGAAATGCTACTTATACGGTGGTGGGTATGCCAGATTTTAGTCAGCTCAAGGTAATGATGATGGGTGTAAAAAATCCAAAACGCCGACCAGGAAGCACAACAGATGATGGCTTGCCAAAGTGTGCCGAAGTTTGGTTCAATGAATTGCGCATGACCGATTTTAATACCCGTGGTGGCGATGCTGCAACGGGTAGGGTTTTGGCCAAGTTAGCAGATTTTGGAAGTGTGCAATTGAGTGGTTCTTATAAGAGTGTAGGTTGGGGTGGTATAGATAAAAAATTGGTTGAACGTAACATGGCCGATAATTACATTTACGATTTACAAACCAATTTTGAATTGGGAAAATTCTTCCCAAAAACTTCCGGAATTTCATTGCCATTTTTCTTCTCTTATGGCAATACTTTGGTAAGGCCTTTTTATAATCCCTTGAATCCAGATACCAAGTTGCAGAAGGAAATTACGGAGACCACCAATCCAGAACGCAGTGATCAAATTAGCCGAGCAGCAGATGATTTAACCACGCGAAAAAGTTTTAATTTTACCAATGTTAGAAAGAACAGGGTAGGAGCCAAAACGGCCTATCCATGGGATATTGAGAACTTTTCGTTTACCTATTCTTACAACGAAATTTTTAGAAGGAACCAAACTTTAGAATACAACCTTACCCAAAACTACAAGGGTATGGTTGCGTATAATTTTAATTTTGCCAACAAGCCTTTTGAACCTTTTAAGTCTATTAAAAATAAGAACCTAGAAATTATCAAGGACTTTAATTTTAATTACATGCCAGCCAGTTGGGGTGTGCGTGCAGAGGCAGATAGAAGGTATGGTGAATTGCTAAACAGAAACAACGATAGCAGGGAAACTGTTTTACCTGTATTGTATGACAAGATGTTTACCATGCGCAGGTATTATGAATTGCGTTATGATATTACCAAGAACATCAAGTTAGATTACAATGCTACCAATGATTCGAGGGTAGATGAGCCTTTTGGAAAAATAAGTGCTGCCACGCCAGAGAAGCAAGATTCTATCCGCAAGAATTTTTGGAATGGCGGGCGTACAACCAAGTTTGATCAAACTACCAGGCTCAATGTAAATATTCCGGTTAGCAAATTGCCTTATATGCAATGGGTAAGTCAGTTGAGTTATAATTACTCTGCAAACTTCCAATGGTTGCAAGCGCCACCAGCTGCAGATAGTTTAGGAAATACCATTCAAAATTCGCAACAGCAGCAATGGAATTTGAACTTAAATTTTGTACAGTTTTACAATAAGTTTGGCATTTATAGAAAGGTTACCAATCCTAAGCAGGCGGCCCAATCAAAGGCAAAAGCAAAAAACCAAGAAGTACCAACTGAGGGCGGTAAAGATGCCAAGGGCAAAGTAGCCAAGGAAGACAATTCGCGCGATAGATATCCAATGTGGGTGGTGGTGCCTGTGAAGTTGTTGACCATGTTAAAAAATGCTGGGGGAAGTTATAGTACTACAACAGGAACGGCTTTGCCAGGCTTTTATCCAAGGCCACAGTTTTTTGGCCAGAATTTTAACAATGGCGGACCAGGTTTTGATTTTATTTTTGGGATGCAGGATCCTAATTTTAGGTTCAAGGCAGCCGAAAATGGTTGGATCAGCAAAGATCCAAGAATTGTGAGTCCTTACATACAAAACTACCAAGAGGCCATTACGGCGCGGGCTTTGATTGAACCTATTGAAGATTTTAGAATTGAAATAAACGCTTCAAAAAATTACTCGCGCAACTTAACCGCTTATTTTAGGTACGATCCGGATAGCAATGATGGAATTTATAGGGATTTTGGTAAGCCAGTAGAAATGGGTAGTTACAGCATTAGTTACAGTGTAATTAGAACGGCCTTTTCTAAAGAAGACAATAATGGCGTAAGCGAAGTGTTTAAACAATTTGAAGCCAATAGGCTTGATATTGCCAAGCGTTTGGCCTTGCAAAGAGGGGTAGGTATACCAACAGATACTTTCCCAACGGGCTATGGTCCATACCAACAAGACGTGTTGATACCGGCATTTTTAGCCGCTTATAGAGGCGTTTCTACCAGTTCAATAGGATTAACACCTTTCCAAAATTTACCTATTCCAAACTGGAAAGTTACCTATAATGGCTTGAGCAAAATTCCGGCTATTAAGGCATTTGCTTCTAATATTAATATCCAATCTGGTTACCAGAGTACTTATAATGTAGCGGGTTTTCAAACGGTAATGGATACTACCAGAAATACCACTTTGAGTTCAGATTTTGCGCCTAGTTATGTCATTCGTCAGATCTCTATTACAGAACGTTTTGGTCCGCTTATTGGAATAGATGTAACCTTGGTGAACAATATTACTACCAGCTTTAAATACAACCGCGATAGAACCATGAATTTGGCATTAGGTAACAGGCAATTGAACGAACAAAAAGGAACAGAGTTTGTGTTTGGAATTGGCTATAAAACCAACAAATTGGTATTGCCATTTATGATTGGTGGCAGAAGAAAAATGTTGAAGAACGATATTAATTTCCGCTTTGATTTTACCATTCGTGAGAACCAAACCAAGGTGCGTAATTTGGATAGGCCAACCAATGATCCATTATCTGGGCAAAATGTGTTGAGCATAAAACCAACCATTGATTACATGATTAATGAGAAATTGATGTTGCGTATTTTCTACGACCGCAGAAGAACCAATCCGTATACATCCAATTCATTCCCAACTATTATTACCAGCGGAGGATTTTCTATTCGCTATACCATTCAATAACAATGGATTTTTTGTCTGATGATTTGCAAGCGTATTGTGAGGCACATAGTGCCGAGGAGCCTGCAGTATTAAAGAAACTCAATAGGCATACCCATGCCCAAGTATTGCAGCCACGTATGCTCAGCGGGCATTTGCAAGGCCGTTTTTTAGCCCTATTAAGCAGTTTGGTTCGACCCAAATATATTTTAGAAATAGGCACTTATACGGGCTATTCTGCCTTGTGCCTTGCAGAAGGTTTAGCGGAGGGAGGAAAACTCATTACCATAGATGTAAACCCCGAATTAGAGGACATGGTAAACAGCTTTATAGCAGAAGCTGGAATGGCAGGAAAAATTCAGCATATTATTGGCGATGCTTACCAAGTAATTAGAACCTTGCCCCAAACATTTGATATGGTTTTTATAGATGCAGATAAAAGCAGCTATGCCA
>CANFSD010000049.1 GCA_947449515.1 Bacteroidota bacterium | reverse complement strand
TTTCAAACTCATGGGCTGATGGTCCATTAGCAGTTAAAATCAATGCATTTAAAGGTAATTTGTTAGATGGCAAAGCATTCTTAAATTGGAGTACTTTAACCGAAACAAACAACCATGGTTTTGAATTAGAAAGAAGTTACAACGGAAAAGACTTTGAAACAATTGGCTTTGTTAAAGGTGCAGGTAACAGCAACAAATTAAACAACTACCAATTTGTAGACGAAAATGTAAATGCTAATTTGGCTTACTACCGTTTGAAACAAATTGATTTTGATGGTCAGTTTGAATACATTGAAACCATTACCCTACAAAGCGATGAAATGATTGTAGAAGTTACTCCAAATCCTTTTGCAGAAGAAATCAATATCAATGCTGCGCAAGAAAACGAAAACATCATTGCTTCAGTTGTAGATATGAACGGAACTATCATTATGAACGCAAGCAGCCAAGGCAAATTGCGCATAGATACACGCAATATGGCACAAGGTGTTTACTTTGTGCGCGTAAACAATGGTGAAAAAGTAATTGTAAAGAGAATTATTAAAAACTAATTCTACAATAAATTATTAAAAAAGCGTCTCAACCAAATGTTGAGGCGCTTTTTTTTTGGCATCTTAACAATTTGTTTACCTTCGTGCAATGATGCATGCTCAAAACAAAAACGAAGCTTATTTTATTGAATTAGAAGACCAATTTGGCGCCCATAATTACCACCCCATTCCAGTTGTTATAGAAAAAGGTGAAGGCATTTATCTATATGGCGTAAATGGTAAAACCTATTTTGATTTCCTTTCTGCTTATAGTGCCGTCAACCAAGGGCATTGCCATCCTAGAATTGTAAAAGCTTTGGTTGACCAAGCAAGCAAACTTACTTTAACCAGCAGGGCCTTTCACAATAATCTCCTAGGAGAATACGAAAAATATATTTGCAACTATTTTGGTTTCCAAAAAGTGCTGCCAATGAATACTGGAGTTGAAGGTGGCGAAACAGCTATTAAATTAGCACGCAGGTGGGCATATACCGTAAAAGGAGTGGCAGATAACCAAGCACATATCTTATTTGTTGAGGGTAATTTTTGGGGTAGAACCATGGCCGCAATTAGTTCTAGTAACGATCCAAGTTCATTTGCTGGCTTTGGCCCTTTTATGCCTGGCTTTAGTTTAATTCCCTATAACGATTTAACAGCTTTAGAAGAAGCATTTAAAACAAATAGCAATATTGCAGCATTTATGCTCGAACCAATTCAAGGCGAGGCTGGTGTTGTTGTTCCAGATGCAGGGTATTTAAAAGGTGTGAGGGATTTATGTACCAAATACAATGTATTAATGATTGCAGACGAAGTACAAACGGGTTTATGTCGTACAGGTAAAATGTTGGCATGCGACCATGAAAATGTAAAACCAGATATTTTAATTTTAGGAAAAGCTTTGTCGGGCGGAACCATGCCTGTTTCTGCAGTCTTAAGTAGCAATGAAATAATGCTCACCATTAAACCAGGCGAACACGGCTCTACCTATGGCGGAAATCCAATGGCATCTGCTGTAGCCATAGAATCATTGCAGGTTTTATTGGATGAGAAATTGGCAGAAAATGCTGAAAACATGGGAAGGATTTTCAGAGACCGCATGAATGATTTAATGAAGAAATCAAATCTACTTACAGAGGTAAGAGGTAAAGGATTGCTCAATGCAATTGTTATCAAACCTTTTGGCAATGGTAAAACGGCTTATGATGTTTGTTTAATGCTTAAAGAAAACGGACTTCTCGCCAAACAAACCCATGGAGATATTATCAGATTTGCCCCTCCCCTTGTAATTAATGCTGCTCAAATAAACGAGGCTTGCGATATCATAGAAAAAACCATTTTAAGTATTGTTGCCTAATTTTATGCTGATTAAGATCAGCATTTAGTGGCTTGAGCCCATTGTTTTTGTGGATTTTTCACTATTACTTTGTTTACCTAAGTAAAAAATCTACAAAAATGAAATCAGATATTGAAATTGCCCGCGAGGTAAAATTAGAGCCCATTCAAAACATTGCCAATAAAATAAATATATCGGCAGATCAAGTTGAGCACTACGGTAAATACAAAGCAAAAATTAGTGGCATCCCTTACGATGACAACATTAACAATTGCAATCTCATTTTAGTTACTGCTACCACGCCAAATAAAAGTGGTTCGGGAAAAACTACCACCAGTGTAGCATTGGCACAAGGTTTAAATAAGATTGGCAAAAGGGCTATTGTAGCCTTACGCGAACCAAGCCTTGGACCTGTTTTTGGAATGAAAGGTGGCGCAGCAGGCGGTGGTTACTCCCAAGTACTTCCTATGGAAGATATCAATTTACATTTTACGGGAGATTTTCATGCCATCACTTCTGCCAACAATACTTTAGCTGCGCTAATTGACAATTACCAATACTTTAACAGAACCGGCACCAAAGGATTAAAACAAATTCTTTGGAGAAGGGTATTAGATGTAAACGATAGATCACTTCGTTTTATGGTAAGCGGCTTAAACGGCTCAAGCAACGGCGTACCAACAGAAACAGGATTTGATATTACACCCGCCAGTGAAATTATGGCAATCTTCTGCTTATCTACTTCCCTAGAAGATTTGCGCAATAGGATCGAGAATATTTTAATTGGATATACCTATGACAATGCTCCATTCTTTGTAAAAGATTTAGGAGTAGCGGGTGCTTTGGTTACTTTGCTTAAAGATGCATTTCAACCAAATTTGGTTCAAACTATTGAAGGGGGTGCTGCCTTTATTCATGGTGGCCCATTTGCAAATATTGCACATGGTTGCAACAGCATTATGGCCACAAAGGCTGCCATGCAATATGGTGAATATGCAGTTACTGAAGCAGGTTTCGGTAGCGACTTAGGCGGAGAAAAGTTTTTAAACATCAAATGCCGCGCTGCAGGAATTGCACCTAAAGCAAGCGTTTTAGTAACCACCACCCAATCTATTAAACTCCATGGAAAAGTTGATGAGAAACTCATTAAACAACCAAATATGGAAGGATTAAAAGCGGGTATCAAAAACGTAGAACGCCATATTGAAAGTCTACAAAATTTTGGTCAAACCGTTATCCTTGCCTTAAATAAATTTGGTTTCGATACCGACGAAGAAATTAGTTTCATAGAAAACTGGTGTAAAGAAAAAGGCGCCCATTTTGCCATCAACGAGGGCTTTGCAAAAGGCGGAGATGGTGCAGCAGCATTGGCCAGAAAGGTTGTTGAAATTGTAGAAAATAATCCATCTAAACCTATTATTCATACCTATGAAATCAATGATACTATTGAAGACAAAATTCACAAAATAGTTACCAAAGTATACAAAGGCAGCAGTGTTAGTTATGGTAAAAATGCTAAAACTGCCATGAAAAAAATCAAAGAATTGGGTGGTGATTTGTTACCAGTTTGTATTGCAAAAACACAATTTAGTTTTACAGACAACGCAGCTCTTGTTGGCGCGGCAGAAGGCTTTAACATTCATATAGAAAACTTGGTATTGAACCATGGAGCAGGCTTTGTGGTAGCAGTTGCCGGCGAAATCATGCGTATGCCAGGCTTACCAAAAGAACCAGCCGCAAACATCATTGATGTAGTAAACGGAGAAATCGTAAACCTTAGCTAAACAATTCCATTTTCTGAAGCATACTTAATAAGTCCTGCGGTGTTTTTAACATCCAACTTATTAAGTATGTTTTTTCTGTGTGTATTTACCGTATAGGTACTAATAAATAACATATCAGCAATTTCAGCACTCGTTTTTTCTTTGGCCAATAAAGCAATAATTTCTAATTCACGCTTGGTGAGTGAAAACGATTTCGTAAAGCCATCCCTTTCTGGCACATCTGCAATTAATTTCAATTGCTTTCCAATGTATACTTGCCCATTCACTATAGATTCCAAAGCCCTTAACAATTCTGCCTTTCCTGCATTTTTCAAAACATAAGCAGAAGCACCAGACTCCATAAATTCATTTAAAAATTGCCCCTCTGCATACATAGTTAAAATCATTATCCTACAATTTGGGTAATGCTTCTTAATTAACTTGCATGTTTCAAAACCATTGGGTTTAGGCATATTTACATCTAAAATAGCAATATCAATTTTTTGTGTTTTAAACCGATCCAACACGTCCTTTCCTGAAAGCGCCTCAGCAACAATTTCATAATCGGCATGATTAGAAAAAATCAATTTAATACCATCAATAAACATTTGATGGTCGTCGGCAATTAATATTTGGTAGGGTTTATTCATAGGTGTTTATTGGAATTTGGATAATAACAGTGGTTCCTTTCCCAATAGTGCTGTCAATACTTATTTTGCCATTTAGTGCTTCAGTTCTTGATTTAAGATTAAATAAACCTATACCATTTTTCTGGGTAATCATATCAAAACCTACCCCTTCATCTGCAACAATGAGTGAAATTAAATTTTCACCCCGCATAATTTGTATAGTAGCTTGTTTTGATTTAGCATGCTTAATTACATTGTTTACCAACTCCAATAAAATTCTGTAAACATTAAGCTCCAACTGCTTATCCATCTCCCAATCCATATCAAATACATCCAATACAAATTGGGTATTTCCATTATCATTAATTTTTCTTACCAAGCCTTTCAAGGTTGGAATTAAGCCAAATAATTCTATTTCGGCTGGCAACATATTATGAGAAATATTCCGCAATTCTGTGCAAGCCATGTCTATCATCTCCAACACATTCTGATAGGCTTGGGCCTCCTGCTTATTCAAATTTTTTGTGCTTAAATCTATAGACTCCGCATTTAAACGCAAAGTAGACAAGAGGCTTCCCATGCCATCATGCAATTCCTGGGCAACGCGCTTCCTTTCTTTTTCCTCTCCGTAAATAAGAGCCCTATTTACTTCATTTTGTTTTTCAATGAGCTCCCTACTTTTTTGATTTACTTTTTCCTCCAGCTCGTTGTTTACATTCTCTTTGTATGTATTGAGTTCAGACAATTGTTGAATCACCTGCAATTGCGCTAATTCCTTTTCTTCTTTAAATATCCTTAAGCGGTCCAATAAAGCAAAACCCAATAAAATACATTTAAACATTTCGCCATATACTACCATGTTATTGGTAAAAACATTTTCATGAATTCGCCCATAGGTAGAATACAAAATACCCGAGATACTAACAATTGCAGCAAAAAATGCCAAAATAAAAATACGTGCTGGCAGGTATTTTCTAATATAAAATACCATGGCTATTAAAAACATTCCAAAATAAAACAGAGGAATTATTTTGTAAAGAACCCAAACACCAATATAGTAAGTGTATTCGGTTCCAAAACAAAGTAGCACAATAAACAAGGCCATATATTGAAATACTTGAATACTGCGCAATTGCCATTTTTTAAAATTAACCTTTCCAATAAATTCAATCACAAATTCAAGTCCGGCTGCAATAGACAAAGACATTAAGATTGCAATCGACCTATCTGCCCAATAAGGGAAATTAGGCCAAAGCCTTGCACTTGCCACACCACTTATTCCCAATTGCAATAAGGTGTGTAAGCCCATATAATAGGCAAAATAAAGAAAAGCCCTATCCTTAATTAAATAGAACAAATAGAAAAACAAAACACTAATAAGAGCAAGAATTCCATAATAGAAACCAAGATCCAACTCTTTATCTACCGCATGCTCCAGAAAAGCTTCCTCTCTGTATAGTGTGAGCGGAATATGAATTTTTCTACCTCCTAGGTCAAATTTCATAAAAACCCGAACAGAATCATTGTTGGACAACAAAATAGGATAACTTGGATTCCTGTAGGCAATTGGGCGAAACCAAAAAGCATAAGCATCTCCACAAATATTGGATCGAAGTATTTTATTATTTGAAACCAAATAATATTCTACATGGTTTATTAGTGAATTATTTAGCTCTAAAATAAGTGATTGCACCTGGCTGCTTTGATTGAGAATCTTAAAGGAAATCCATAAATCATTCTCGTAATCGTTCTCTGTTAAAATTAGCAAATTGTCTGCACTGACTTTCCAAGGTAAATTCTTGGCATCCCTTATTTGCTCAATTTGTAATTGCCCTTTAGCAGTGCTAAAATAATTAAGCCCTTTGCCTATTTGTATTTTTAAAAAGGAGGAGTCCAGGTAAACCTTTGTTTCTGCACCAAACAAAATTTTGGCACTTAAAAAGAAGAGCAGAAATAGGTATCGCTTCATGGGGGGTATTCCAAAAAACTAATTTATAGTTTAATTACAAATATTGAAATACTAGGGCACTTGAAAAATACCTATTTATAGGTATTGTGATGCCTATGAACAGTGAATTACTTTGGTAAATTAATACCTAAAAAAAAGTAAAAACACTTATTAAAGCTTAAATCCTCGCTTTAGCCCAATAAATATAAGGCTTTTTTATCACCCCCATTAATAAAAAAGCAAAAAGGGAAGGAATTATTTTTCTTCCCAAATATTACATTGTTTTAATTTCACCTTTTCATTAAAGAAAATCTTACTCGATTCTTCAAAACTTTGGGTAAAATCACTCACAAAAAACTGCTTGGCTTTATTCCCAATAGTCATTTTTGCTGGCGACTCTAAATTCAACAAATGGTGTTTATCCAATACTGCTTTCACATATTGTGCAACAATTTCGCTGGTATCAATTACCTCCACCGATTTACCATAGAATTTCTGGATTTCATTTTTCACCAAAGGGTAATGGGTACATCCAAGAATCAATGCATCAATTTTATTTAACTTAGATTTAGATAAATAACTATTGATGATAGTTTGAGAAATCTTATTGTTATAAAAGCCTTCCTCTATCATAGGAGCCAATAAAGGTGTTGCCAATTGCACTACATTGGCAATTGGATCAAGGCTTGCAATTCTCTTAGAATAAACATTTGAACCAATGGTACGCTTGGTGGCAATTACCCCAATTTTCTGACGGTAATGGTGCTTTACCACATAAGCGGCGGCAGGATCAATAACATTAACTACTAAATCTTTCATGCCTGTGCTTTTTACCACTGCTTTAAATCCCGCAGCAGAGGCTGTATTGCAGGCAATCACAATCATTTTGCAGTTTTTCTCTTTTAAGAATTCGGCAATTTTAATGGAATAATTCTTAATAGCTTCGGCACTTTTTTCACCATAAGGCATGTGTGCGGTATCGCCAAAATAAATGATTTTTTCATTAGGCAATAACTTGGTTATGGCGCGTGCTACAGTTAAGCCGCCAATACCAGAATCAAAAATTCCAATGGGTTGAGAAGGTTTAAAATGCGTGCTCATTTGATAGCAAGGTAAAAAAAAAGGCCGATTCCACAACGGAATCGGCCTTTTTTTTATTAAATTTATCTTACAATATACCCAATTTAGTTTTCACCTTGGCCAACATATTGTCGCCATCTGGCTTGTATAAAAATCCTGCAGCACTGCTATCAAAAACATAACTGTACGAACCTTCTTTAGCAACAGCTGCAATAGCTGTTTTTGCTTTTTCAATAATAGGTTTCAACAATTCTGTTTCTCTTTTACGGATGTTTTCTTGCGCAGATTGTTGGAATTCTTGGATACGACCTTGCATGTCTTGCAATTCTTTTTGCTTCACTTCTTTGATGGCATCAGGCAAAGTTTTTTCATTTTTTTGGTAATCAGCCACTTTCTTTTGGAACTCGTCGCTCATTTTTTTCAATTCATCTTCCAAAGATTTACCAAAAGCTTCCATATCTGTATTTGCTTTTTTGTATTCTGGCATCAATTGCATTAATTCTTGCAAATCTACATAACCAATTTTCTGAGCTTTTGCGCTGCTTCCTGCTAGCAACATTACTGCAAACAAAGCAACTAGGGATTTTAAAATGTTCTTCATTGTTATTTTATATTTATTAATTATTCGTTTATCTAAAACCGTGCCAATTACCTTCCGCTAGGTGTTTTTGGTGCTTCTGGCGCTGCACCTTTGTTTTTTGTTACATTTACACCAAGCTCAATCAGCACCTCATCGCTTTTATCATATTTGGCGTTGCTGTACATCATAATCATCTCCCCACCTTTGGCAAATATAAAGTCTAGCGCACTTTGTTTTGCAATTTTTTGGCAGGCATCAAAAACTTTATCTTGGATCGGCTTAACCAATTCTTGCCTTTTCTTAAAAAGATCACCTTCATAGCCGAATTTCTTATTCATAAATTCCTTTAATTCAGCTTCCTTCGCTTTAATATCGTTTTCTTTTTTCTTTTTAAGTTCTTCGGTAAGTAAAATTTGCTCTGCTTGAAAATCCTTTTGCATACGGTCTATTTCAGCCTTTTTCTCCTCAGCTTCTTTCTGCCAAGTTTCTGCAATTAAATCTAATTGTTTTTGTGCCGATTTGTATTCAGGCAGCATGTCTAAAATATACTCAGTGTCTACATAAGCAAACCTTTGTGCACTTGCTACATTAGAACCCAATAAAATAAAGGCAAAAATGCCTACAATTAATTTCTTCATTCCTTAAGTATTAAAATTGTTGACCCAATAAAAAGTGGAAATTTCCTCCATTCACCCTTGATGCATTTGGATGATTTGGCGGCAAATCAATTCCCCATCCATAATCTAATCCAATCATACCAAACATCGGCAAGAAAATGCGAACGCCCATTCCATAAGACCGGTTAACCTCAAAGGGATTAAATTTCTTAGGATCGAGCCAAGTACCGCCAGCCTCTGCAAACACCAATGGAAAAACCGTAGCTTGTGGGTTCAATGAAATTGGATAACGCAATTCCATGGTATACCTGTTGTAAATTGTTGCACCTGTTTGTTGGTAGGTTCCGGTGTTCGGATTTATAATATATGGCGTAAGTGAATTGTCCTGGTATCCGCGCAATGCTACCAATTCTCTACCATCCAAACTAAAACCTGTTAAACCAGAACCACCTACCCAAAATCTTTCAAACGGGGTAACACCTTTGGCCTGGTTAAATGCACCTATATACCCAAAATTAATACGGGTCATAATAACCAATGGGCGCTTATTTCCGGCAACCTTGGTATACCAAGAAGCATCAAATTTCCATTTATAAAACTCCAACCATTTGGTCTTTAGATTGGGGTCGGCATTTTTATAATCTACCTTATCAAACCAAGAATATGGCGGGGTAAATTGCAACGACAATGAAATATTAGACCCTGAACTAGGGTAAATAGGCACATTGGTTGAATTTCTACCTAAAATTACCTTGAAACTTAAGTTGTTTGATTTACCTGCAGGAATATTTTGCCAATAAACATTTCCAGCAATATCTGGATCATTGTTATACAATTGGTATCCCAATTGGTATTGCAAAGTAAAGAAGTCATCTGGCCATCTTAAACGTTTCCCTAATCCAATAGAAGCACCCGTAGTATACAAACCTGAACGCAATTCCCCTTGCTTACCATTAGATTGAATAGAATGGTAAACAGAAACGGTCAATGCATTTGGACGTTTTCCTCCGAGCCATGGTTCTGTAAAACTTGCAGAATAAGATTGGTAATACGTTCCATTTGTTTGTGCCCTTAAAGACAAACGCTGTCCGTCGCCA
>CANFSD010000048.1 GCA_947449515.1 Bacteroidota bacterium | reverse complement strand
GAATTTTACTTTGGAACTGGGCGTAAGCTGGATTGGTAAAAAAGTACAAGGCAGGAAAGCGAATGGCCAACAAAATAAATTTGATACTTAAATCAAATACAATGAAATAAGTGAGGTCTGTTTTCCAATTTGCATGGAATTTACTTTGGTTAGGGTAGAGTGGCGCAAATAATTCAAAGGGGGTAAAAATAAGGCCTGTTAAGAGCAGGTCTATAATTAGCCAATCAAGACCAATGGTAATAGTACCTTGCCATATTTCATAGTCGAAAGCGGGTAAGAGATAAATAAGAAAGGCCAACATAATACTGGCTAAATTGATATAAGATGTCTTTTTGTTTTCTGCAACAAGAAGGCCATAGATGGCTGCAATAAAAGAGAAGCCTATTGCTGCCCAGAAAACAAAGTTTAGCGTTGGGGCTTTGTATAAAATGCGCAGCGTATCTGTGGTAAGTACGCCGGGGAATTTACTTGATACCACAGCGCCTAAGCTGCAAAGGGAAATAATAAAACCAATATGTTGAAACTTGAAATAAGTAGATAGGTCCTTGTGAAATGCCATGTATTAATTTAAAAACACAAAACTAAGGGGCAATTTTTACAATGAATTACGGCATTCTGCAATTGCCAATACTTTTTTTACGGAATTGCGCAAAGTGGCGTCGGTTCGAACCGAATATAGTTGCGTAAAATGAAAATGGACCATTGCGCAAGGTATAGCAATGGTCCATTTTTAATTAAATGCCATAGAAGTTTTTGGCATTGTCTATTAGAATTTGAAACTCTTCTAAGTTTGGTGTATCTGTATTTGCGCCTTCAATAAAGGTTCCGCCAACAACACCTACATCATTTACTCCTGTGCCCAAAAGGTGTTTAGGGAAAATATAGAAAGAACGTTTTACATCTTGCCCAATAGCAGTTTTTCCTTTTGAGAAATACACCAAAATCATGTATTGTAAATTAGCAGGAATTTGGTCGCGCAACATAATTAAATGGCCTTGCACTGGAACTACTTCCACATCATTGTTGATACTTGCGGCGCCAAGGCCTGTGCAATTAAATACCAGGGGAGATGAAACATCTGAGAACTTAGCTAGCTTCTGTGTTACAAACTTTGCTTTTGGTTCTAAATAACTATGCAGGCTTTGCATCATAATGGCTGTATCAATAAAAATACCATCATCATAACTAACCATGGTGCGTTGGGTGCCATTGCCAAAATCCAAAGTTACATCTTTGGCAGGCTGCATTACTTTTCCAACATAGGGTTCTAAACCAGAAGATTCTCTGTCTTCAAAATAAGTGGGTACCACCACTGCACCTTTGCTAAAATCTGCTTGTGTACCTTTGGCAATTTCTGCATAAAATTTATAAGCATCAATTCCAATTTGGTCGATGAGCGGTTGCAAATCTGGGTTATTGCTCATAGATACTGGTGCCAATAATCCGCCTGCATTGTGTGAGGTAAGTTTGTCAAATGATTCTGCAATAACTGTAATATTGGTATAACCACGTTTAACCAATTCGTAGGTGGTAAACAAACCCAAAACACCTCCACCTACAACAGTAACTGCTGCATCTTTTGGAATGGCTTGTCCGGCAGTAGAAGCTGCTACTAAATCTGCAACATATCTGGCACAACCCGGAGCGAGTGTCCAACCACTGCCACCATGGCCATAATTATGCGCTATAAGCTGGGTGCCTACAGTTTCTATGCTCATGTTTGGGGCGCCATGGCGGAGGGGACGGTGACAAAGCACTTTTTCGCCCAAGTAGGCAGTATCCAAGCGGGGAGGAGTAATTTTGCGAACTTCAAGTGATTTGGCAGTTGACTTTTTACAGGCTGTATAATAGAAGGCAACTGATGAAGCTGCTGCGGTAAAAATAAATTTTCTGCGATTTAGTTTCAAGGAAGCAAAATTGTCTTTTTGCTTGAGTTTCTTTTCATCCATTGGAATTAGGCTTGGGTTTGGTTTATATGTTTTAGGTTATTTTTTATTTTTAAGCATTTAATGCAAAAAAAATATTGCATCAGATGGATAAAAACAGGGTTAAAGCAAAAATAGTGGATAGCTTTTAAATGATAAAATGATTTGCTTAAAAAGCGACATTTCAGAGGTAAAATGACAAATTTTTCCTTTATATCGGTAATTTTTTACCTATAGTTGGTTTCGGTTCGAACCGAAGCTTGCATGAGTATGCTTTGCGGAGGAATTGGAATAGTTTTTAAAGCAAAAAAGCCAGGGCTTTGTTTATAATTTAATTACCGCAAACGGATTTTCGCCACGATTGAAGGCATCTTCAATTTCCGACATAAGCATTTCTTCATAGGCCTTTGCCTTTTGTTTGGAGCTGGGCGCACATGCAATATGCCATGCATACACTTCATTGTCTTCCAACCAATTTACAGGCCATTCTGTGCCGCCGTAGCGCGTTAAAATTACATAATCGGTAGATTGCTGCAATTGGCTATTAAATCTTAAGCCACGTTGCTGCAGGAGTTCTGTATTGAATTCGTCTTCATTCATGCCGGCCACACAAAACAATTCATCATCTTCTTGAAAGTATTCTGCCCCAGCATTGAAATCTATTTTGAATTGTTTGATGCCACCTTCATAATTAATTTCTATGGTGTTTTTAGGAACAAGGAGGTTGGCAAGGTGAATGTATACGGGCATGTTTTTTGGATTATTTTGCTTGTAAAGCTAGCTGCAATTTAGGGCAATAGTGCTAAAAATTTGCATGCTTTTTTTTAGGGTAAGGGATAAATCCGGTTTTTAGTAAAAGCTTGTAGCGCTAGGTGAATAAGATTTTCAGGCAGGTTTATTAATATATCCTTCACGCAAGACCATTCCTTAGCCTTGAAAAATATTTGCGCAATTTTATGTTTGATAATGATTTGCAAGAAAATGCCCGGCCGGTGATTGGCTGCAAATTATTTTTTAAAATTTTAACCTATTAAACAAAACAAAAATGAAGTTATCTACCCTAAGTATTGCTTTGTTGTTGCAAGGAGTTTGCTATGGGCAAAACATTTTGTACAAGCAAAGCAACAAGATTCTTACCTACGACTATGGCGTTGTAGACACTGCAGGCATGCGCAAACTCAGCGAAATTGAAAAAATTAAGTATGAATTAAAGTTCACCCAACAAAGTTATTCCGAAACGATTGATCAGAATTATGAGTCGCAAATTGAACTTAAAGTTGACAGCAATGAATATGAGCAGCCATGGATGAAATTGGCAAAACGTATAAAATACAGTATGGCAGGTACTGAATTGTATGATGATCAAAATGCCTTAATTAAATTAACATCCTACACATCAGATCAACTGGCAAATCGTGCCGAAAGAAAAGATGAAATAAGGGATAATGGATTTCATCCAGGTTTGATTTCATTTCCTAGTTTTAGTAATGCTGATATCGCAAAATTGGATTCGCAAAATGTTGTTGTCTCAAATCTTCCGAATGGAGAAGTTAAAGTTGTTTATGATGGCAGAACCACTATTTTCAATAAATATAAATACACTGTTGTTGAAGAATATATTGATGATGATGGAAAGAAAAATCGAGAAACAAAGGGCTATGAACCTTATATGGATAATAAAGGTTATTTATTAAGAATTTATAAAAAGGAGAGATTTGTAAATTCGGTAAATGGTCCATGTATTACTGAAACCAAATTATGTTATTACAACAATTATGTAATTACGGATAATGGAGGCTTAATAGATAAAGCGATTCGATTTCCAGAAACCATTGAGCTTTATCCTAATCCAAATGATGGGGTATTTACTGTAAAAGTAAACTTGAATAACAATGTTAACATAACAAGTGTGAAGGTTATCAATGTGCTTACTGGTGTTTCTATTCCTATTGATTACATTAATCAAAAAACATTCTTGGTGAACTTGCCAAATTTGACTACTGGTCAATATGTGTTGCAGGTAACAACAAGTGAACAAAAGGCTTTGAGTTATAATTTCTTTAAAAATTAATAATTTGATTTAAGAAACGATGAAAAATTTATATTTAAAAACCTTAGTGGTTTTCTATATTTTAATTAACTGTAATTCAGTTTTTGCACAGGGTAATTATTCAGATTCAATACAAGTTTTATTTAAAGACCAAAAAGCCCTGGAGGCTCAAATGTCAAAGTTTGGATTAAAAACTTTGGAATTTCCAGAAAGCGACTTTTGTCAGCGTGGAGGTCCACCCGTAGTAAAAAATGGAGATAAATTAATTCCTACTTTACCCTACAATCCTGAACCAGATGAAAAATTTACAGGAGATTCTTTGCCTGGGGCTTGGGATAGTGTTACTGCTGATATTAATATATTTTGGATCCATGGTTTAAATGGCTATACAGGTTCCTTAAGGGTGCCTGCCATAACAACCCAATATGGAGATGGTTCTAACTTTCCTGCTAGGAAGGCAAATTCAATTCGCGGAGTTGCTTCTTCGATGGCTAATCCTGTGCAGTTATATAGCGAAGATGGCGGGATAACGGATGCAAGTGGAGATGTAAATAATTATTGTAAATCTGTTTTAGATATTACTAAAAGAACCAATCGTGATTTTATTATTGCACATAGTCAGGGTGGAATTGTAGCAAGAGAATGGTTACGTAATATGGATCAAAAACCTACCATGTATGAAAACTTTGCCCATGGTTTGGTAACATTTGGTACACCTCATTGGGGTGCGCAGGTGCTCAATAATACCCGACCAGAATTGTTAAATAAAGTTCCTTATTTCATGAATGAGGCTTGTGAAGCCTTGTCTGGACCCATAATTGAAGGTTCAATCAAAAATACTTTTTGGACTCGTTTGGTATTAACTCCCACTTTAAAGGATAAAATAAAGGATGCACTTTGTAATACACTTTCAGAAACAATAATACCATTGGCATTGGCCAATTATTTCAAACCTACTACTAGAGATTATTATGTAGGTTCGCCATTTTTAAATGGTAAAAATGATAGCAATGGTATTCATACCCAAGGATTATCTGAATACGCATTGAAAGTTCCTGTAGTTCAATTTTATGGAGAGGAGGAGCAGCCAATATTGTGGAAATTTCTGAGTAGTACACGCGGAATGGGGCACGATGAACTAGATAATGCTGCAAGTAAATATGGTTATGGGCAAGATGATCAAATGGAATTAGTTGTTAAGGAAAAAATAGATGACTATTCGGCTGGGCGTGATGCAGCTATGAATGAAAAAATTAGATTACAAAATTCATTATATGGTAGTTTTGTTTCATTTTTAAGTGGAACAAGAAAGAAAGTTAGAGAAATGGAAAGGTTGGAAAAGGCATATAATAGTGCATATGTTTGGTTGTCTAATGCGAATGATTATTATTTATCTGAACTAATAGGTGGAAGAACCTCCACTGCAAAAGTTTCTTCTTGTTTGGTGAATGAAACATTATTTTGCAAGGACACTACAAATATTGGCACAGCATACCCCTTGGTTCGACTAAATTATTCTTATAATGTTGGACCAGATTCAAGTGGTAAAGCATGTGATGTATTGGCAATTGGAATAAAATATAAAAATTATTCTTTTCCGGGTTTAGATGGAAAAACTTGGCATGGCTATTGTTTCGGGTCCCAAATGGCTATACCTACCTGGAAGGTGGAGTCAACCTATATTCCAAATGATGGTGTTGTTTTGGCGGCGTCTGCTGCAAGAAAAATTTTAGTAGATAAATCTGTTGATCCGCGAATTACACATAGGGTTGGAATTTTGCCGAAAACAAACCATGACCAAATGAAAAATTGTTTAGAAACAAAAAAGGCTTTGTTAGATTTGTACCAAGGTGATAAATATGGCAGGTTTTTTAAACTAGATCCAAGATAATGAAAATAGCAAAAATTATTTACCTATTAGTAGGTTTTATATTGGTTAATTTTTCATGCAAAAGTAAGGAAGAGGTGTTAAAACCTCTTCCTATTAATGGCAAGTCATTAACCCTCGATACTCTTTGGACTTCATTGATTGGTGGATATAGTGTTAACCCAATGATGACAAGCAATCAGGATGTTTTAATGAGCAAAGTTTTTGATAATCCTGAAGGAGAAATTTTTAAATTATTTGATGGAAACAACGGGACATTACAATGGGAGTGGCATGATTATTTTTCGCCAGAGGTAGGATTTTATGACAATGCACATTTACTTGTAAATGATGTGTTAATTTTATCTGCAGCACAAAATACCTATGCGATTAATACGCTAACAGGTAAAACGCTTTGGCGTAATCATATGGCAAATATGTTTGGAGAAAGACAGATTTACCAAGACAATGATGGTTATATCTACCAAGGTTATATTGATGCAGTAAATAATTATAAAAGCTATGTGTACCGCACCAAATATGATCAAGGGAAATGGGAGAAGGTTTGTGAATATGAGGATAGTTCAAAAACATACGACAAAATGTATTCTACTCCAGCAACTTTTTCCGTTAACCACAAAGGTGAAAAGATGTTGATTTATACCATGTATTTAGCCTCTAAAATGGATAATTCAAAGTATAGTGCGAAAGTTTTGGGGTTTAATTTGGTAACAAATAAATTTGATTGGATAAAAGATTATACCAATAAATATGTTGAATTTGATGTGTGTAAGATGGGGAGTGCCAATGGGATAATTTATACTTTTGGAAGGTATAGTGATCAAGATTATTTAATAGCAATTGATGCCAATGATGGAAGTATTTTATGGGATAAGTCGATGCCTGATTTTGGTGTTGGAATTCACCTTTATAAAAATACGGTTATTCCTATTTGTAGCGGGCGTAGTCCTATTGTTGCCTATGATTTAATTACAGGAGATATAGTATGGCAGCAAGCATTTAATCCGACTGTTTTGGCAAGTATTAATTTTACTAATGGCGATTCAAAAATATTTAAAAACTACCTTTTTTCTACCCAGTGTGACCATCTTCTAGTATTAAACTTAGACAATGGAAGTATTGTTTATTTTAAAAATATCGTTCTTCCAAATGGATGTCTTCAATTTGGTTTGGAAATCAATGAAGCCAAACGTTGTTTTTATGTGCAAGATAGAAATTATGTTGTTTGCTATAAACTTCCAGATGAGATAAAATATTAAAATAACCCATATGAAAATCACAACCCTGTTGTCGCTTATTTTTTCTTTGTTTTTGGGTTCGGCCCAAGGCCAAGATTCTATGCAAAACATTATTGGAATAGCTCCTTTTTTTACTACGCAACCAGATTTAACTAATTTGGAATTTCCATTGTCTGTGCAGAATATTCCGGGTAACAATTCTCCCAATCTTATTTATGAGGAAAAAATGAAGGTGAATTATACGGGGTTTACTATCCCAATTTATTATATGGCACAATTGCCGCGTAATTTTTTTGCCATCTCTATGTTTGGCTATGGAGTTGAGGCTTATGCCTCTGAATTAAATTATGCTAATTATGCTTTAGCAGATCCAAAGTGTATTGAAAAAGAAACCGTAACAAGTAATAGATTTATTATTTATTCAGGGTTTGGCAAAACGTTTTATGTTTTGCCAACTAAAAAACTAGTTTTTATTCCGCACCTAGGTTTATTTGGTGATATTTACACCTACCATAAAAAAATAAGTTATTATAGTGTTGGAAGTTATGGAGAGGATGAAACGCGTGGTTCCTATTCTATTAGTGGTTTAAGCCTTGGCCTGCAAATTAATTATCAAATGAGTAAGCATTTTGGAATTGGTCTTGGATGGAATCAATTAATGAAATTGCAGAGAAAGGAGTCTACCTATGAATGGTACGCTAAAACAGAAAATATCAGGAGCTTTACTGTTAACTTGAAGCAAAGTCCGCAATTGTCTTTGCTGTATTATTTTAGAGGAAAGCGGGTAAACAGGTTTATCTACTAACTACCCGTGCACGGTTTCGTTTTTGCCGTAATTTACGATGATAGAAGCTTCGTAATCTATCCAAGCTTTCCAACGCTTGTCAACGTCGATGCCTACACCATATTTCTTTGCATAGCCTAGAAATGTGGTGTAATGGCCGGCTTCGCTTACCATTAAATCGTGGTAGAATTTTGCGAGTTCTTTGTCGGCAATATTTTGCGATAAAACTTTAAACCTTTCGCAGCTGCGGGCTTCAATCATGGCAGAAAACAAGAGGCGCTCTACAAATGAAGAAATTCTGCTGCCACCCTTTTCCATGAATTTATACAGTTCGTTTACGTAATGGTCTTTGCGCTCCCTCCCTAAGGTTAAACCTTTTTTCTTGATGAGCTCATGCACCATTTCAAAATGTTCTATTTCTTCTTTGGCTATTGCCAATAAGTCGGTTACTAAATCTTGGTGTTCTGAATTATAGGTAATGATAGAAATGGCATTGGTGGCGGCTTTTTGCTCGCACCAAGCATGGTCTGTAAGGATTTCTTCAATATTTGATTCTACAATATTTACCCAGCGTGGGTCGGTAGCCAATTTTAAACCTAACATAATTTCACTATTAAGAGCACAAAAATACCTGTTTTTTCAATCTTATGGCAATTGGAATAATTGAATTATTTTGCAGGCATGCGCAAAGACCCTGTTTTACTTATCATTGGATATGTTTGGCCCGAACCAAATTCTTCTGCAGCGGGTGGCAGAATGATGGTCTTGATTCATTTTTTTAAGCGCTTGGGATACCGCGTTTGCTTTGCTTCTGCATCCCAAGAGAGTGAATTTACTTTTGATCTTAGCACTATTGGTGTAGAAAAGGCACATATACAATTGAACCATTCTAGCTTTGATGCCTTTGTCAAAGAATTGCAGCCTAATTTGGTTCTGTTTGATAGGTTTATGATAGAAGAACAATTTGGCTGGCGTGTTTATGAAAATTGCCCTGATGCCATGCGCATTTTGGATACGGAAGATTTGCATTTTTTAAGGGAGGCACGACAACATGCGCTAAAAAATGGCACATTTGATTTGCAAAATGACAAAGCCAGGCGTGAAATTGCCAGTATATTACGTTGCGATTTGAGTCTCATTGTTTCTGAATTTGAAATGCAATTATTGCAAAATGAATTTGGTATTTCGGCTCAAATGTTATGTTATTTCCCCTTGTTTGTAAATGCCCAAAATCACCTATTTGATAAGCCTTTACCCGATTTTACGCAGCGCAAAGATTTTGTTTTCATTGGCAATTTTTGGCACGAACCCAATTGGCAAGCTGTCTTGTTTTTGAAAGAAAAAATATGGCCCTTGTTGCGAAATAAATTGCCTGAAGCTACCCTGCATATTTATGGTGCCTACCCATCTGAAAAGGTGTTTAATTTGCAAAATACCAAGGAGAAATTTTTGGTGCATGGAAGGGCAGGTAATGCTTTTGAGGTGGTATCACAAAGGCGTATTTCTTTAGCGCCTTTGCTTTTTGGGGCAGGCTTAAAAGGAAAATTGCTTGAAGCCATGTATTGCGGAACGCCTTCTGTTACAACGCAAATAGGTGCCGAGGGTATTGCAGCTGCCAATGATTGGCCCGGATTTGTGGCAACTACTCCCGAAGAAATTACAGCCGCCGCCTTTCAATTATATACTGATGAAACACTTTGGAACCAAAAACAACTTATAGGATTTCAATTGTTGGAAGCTCGTTTTTCTCAAGAATTTTTTGAAGTAAAATTAGAAACAGAAATGCAACAGCTCTTAGAAAATTTACCTGCACATAGAAGAAGTAATTTCATTGGTTCAATCTTG
>CANFSD010000047.1 GCA_947449515.1 Bacteroidota bacterium | reverse complement strand
TCCTTGATGCCACTTTTGTTGTCAATTTTAGCTACAATATGGTATTTGCTCAAGGCTGGAACAATGCCATCCACACTTGGATGCCAAAAACGAATAGGATTTTCAACCGGAATTTGCATGGTAATGCAATGAATGGCACCTCCCAATGGCGATAACTCTCTGCTGTCTATCGGAACAATTTTATATCCAGGAAATGTTTGCTTGTAAAAAGCCATAATCCTTCTGTGTTGAACTGCATTTCCAGTAAAACCATCGTAATAGGAAGGAAAAATGAAGCTTCCATTAACGGTTAATCCATTGATAAAATTACGTGCATCATTGTTTAATTGTGTGCAATTTCTATTGGTATGTAAGCCATTGTCGTCTGTTGGATGCTCAACCCTTATTATCCTGAAAGGCCTGTTGTAAGTACTTTTTAGCGTTGTTAAATACTGGTAATTGTCTTCAATAATCTTTTTGTCGTTTGAAGTAATCTCAGAAGGGTATTGCGCAACTATTAAGGATTGTTCATCAATTAATTTAACATATAAATCTATATGTCCGGTTCCACCATCACATTTTAATGAAACCAAATTGGTTAGGTTGGGTGTATTAAATAAGTTCAAAAGGGTATCATTGGTTTGTTGCGTGCTCCAAGGACTGGTATGAACGCCATTTTCGGCATTTATAGTAGGAATAACATCACTAAAGAATAAACGTCCAAATCCATCTGCCATTAAATTTCCTCCCTCAGCATTTAAGGTTGTCTCATAATTTTCATAACCCATAGCGGCGGCCAATTGCGATGGAAATAAATTATCGTTATCCCTGCCATCATAATATTTCATGTCTACAAAACCTATGCTATCCAAGTTTTTTGAATAAAATGCCATTGGGCCATAATCCCTCGTCCACCAATCATCTCCATTGTTTACTATGAACTTATAATTGGTTAATGGCATGCCACGCGTTGCCATATTGTTTTTAATAATGGTGGTATCACTGTTTTTTAATACTTTAATCCAAACAGTACATTCTTGTTGAATGGCATTAGCCAATTGCGCAGATACGTCGGCGTAAACTGAGGTAATGTCCATTCCAGAAGGGTTGCCATTTATATCGTAATCAAACGACCAACTGATAGCAACCGCTTGTGATTCTTCAAACTCTCCTGGAGAAATAATTCCAAAAGGCATTGCCTTGTTCAAGCTTCTTTTAAACAAATTTTCATTTCTAACGGGATTGCGCATGGCCTTTTCCTGTGCAGTTTGATAAGCAGGTTTCTTTGCTGGTCGCTGGGTTTGGGCTTCACTGGAAGAACTCATTCCAATTGCCAAAAGTGAAAAGCAAAGGCCTTTCAAAACTAATTTTCCATTCATATAGTGATCGTTGATAGTATTTACTCTGTTCGAATTCTTATTTTCGTACAAATTAATATTCGAACTTATGATAAGTAAGGAAACTTTCAAAGTATACCAAAGCGGAAAATTACCTTTTACAATAAATGACTTAAAAAGGAGGGAAGAACCCCTAAAGGTATTGATGTGTAGCCCTGATTACTTTGATATAATTGATGTTAAAAATATCCACATGGAAGGTATGGCTTCCTCTTTAAATAAGAGTAAAGCCATTCAACAATGGAATGGGTTAAAAGCCATTTATCAAAAACTTGTTGAGGATGGATTGCTACAAGAAATAAAAATAATTGATGGGGTAGAAGGCTGCGAGGATATGGTTTTCTGCGCCAATCAAAGTTTTCCCTATCTTTCTCCTTACAATGATAAATTAGTTTGGATGAGTAAAATGCGCCACCCATCGCGTCAAAATGAGGTCCCATTTTTTGAGCAATTTTATCAAAACCTAGACTATACCCCAAAGCACTTTAAGAACACAGATTTATTTGAAGGAATGGGCGATACCATACCACATCCAGGAAAGCAATTACTCTATGGAGGATATGGACATCGTAGTAAAACCAATGCCTACGAGGAGTTGAGCAAAGAGTTAAATGTGCCAATCATTGCTTTAGAATTAATCAATGAAAACTTTTACCACCTCGATACTTGTTTTGTACCACTTTCCGAAACACAAGTGATGCTCTGTAAAGAAGCCTTTACAGAAGCAGGTTTTGCCTTGCTTCAACAATGCTTTGATGAAATTTTTGAAATCCCAATGGAAGAAGCCATTCAAACATTTTGCCTCAATGCCCATGTGGTAAACAATAATAATACAAAACAAAAAGCTGCAATTATTCAAATAGGAAGCACGGCCGCAAAAGCTGCTTTACAAAAGTGTGGCTACCAAATTTATGAAGTTGAAACCAGCGAGTTTATGAAGTCTGGTGGCAGTGTATTCTGCATGAAAATGATGTATTACTAATTGGTTCGAGCCAACTAATTATACAAACGTAAACGCAAACCAAAACGCAAAGCCTTAACTGGAAGTGGATAAGAAGGCGTGTAATAATAGCCCGAATTGATCCAATCCATATTCATGTGTTCGTATTTAACAAAAATAGTTGCTGTCATTACCTGTCCGGTAAAAAACACATCAAACATAGGGTAATTGCCTATGCGCGTTTGGTCTTGCAAATAAAAAGCCCTGGCACTTGGATTATAGGCATTGCCAAAATAACTGGTATTATAAAACAACTCAGCTCCCAATTGAAAATTCAATGCCTTTCTAAATAAATTACCATTTACATAGTACCTCAAATTGGCACTCATTTCTGGCAAACGCATAATGGCTAAATTGCTTTTTTGAAAGATCAATTTGTTTTCAAAATAGAACCATCCAAACTGAAATGTTTTAGCAGCCTCTAAAGTATTTATCAATAAAATATCATTGCTTTGGATTGGCTTTACTTCTTTGCCATAATAAACCCAATTGGCTATAATATATTGGTTAAACTGCAAGGTGAAATTATGCCTGAAAGCCTTAGTGCCCATACCCACACGCCATTGAGTGACATTTATTTTTGAAAACCTATTTGTCCAACTAAAAGGAGCCGATCGGTAATAAGTAAAGGTATAATCTGGCTCAAAAAGTTGGTTATAAAAGCCTCCAACTAAATCTAATTTCTTAAACAATATTTTAGCATCACCTCCCAGCTTAAAATCATTTTGATTATATCCACTCATGCAATAACTAGCAGCCAATTTTAAACCTAAATTATTTTCTGTTTTAGGAATACGCTCCATTTTTGCCTCGCCCCAAACATTGTTATAGGTATTGCTTAATCCCATTTGTTGTACCTGAATATTTTTGTGGGATATGGCAAACTCTATAAAGCTTTGCTGAAATTCATTGCTCTTAGTCCAATAGGCATAGGCAAACCTGTTTAAGAGGGTTTTACTGGCAATAGAGTCATAGAAAATGCCTGTAGTATCAATGTTGGCAGTTGGAAACAAAGTACTGTCCTTATCTCCTTTAGGATTGTCAAAAAAGAATGCATCTTGGTCGTAACGAATTGTATGAGAAAAATAACCAGCTCTACTTAATACAAAACTGGTATCCTCATTTTTTACCACCGTTTCCATTTTACCTAAGTAAAAATATTGTTTGGCATAAAGGGTTTGGTTTTTAAACCTACTCTGACAATGGTATAAACGCACAGGCGCCGCCTTATTGCCACCACGTAATGTTTCAAACAATGAATCTCCTTTTAGTCCGCCGCTCTCATCCAATACACCCCTGTTCCAAATTGCATTGGCTAAAATTCCATAACGCTTGTTTTTAGATTGATAATTTGAATTGACATTGGTAAAATAGCCACTGGTATATTGGCGTGAATAAAACCCTCCAGAAGTTACTCTGTCATAGTCAACACCAAAATTAAACCTAGGAGAAAAATTCATTGCATATTTTGCAGAAAACAAGAGCAAATCCTTCTGTCCTTGGGTATAGGTAAAATCACCGTATGGCTTTTTGGTTTGGTAATAACGGGTTTCTTGTGGGGTCTTATAATAAATCTGATAAGGGTTAAATCCCAAGACAAAATCAGTGTTTTTATTCCATTCAAATAATAAGCTTCTGCCAGGAGTTCCTATATTTCCTAAATCTTGAAATACAGTATTCTTTTTATAATAGGGATGGTATATTTCATTTCTCCTAATCACTGTATCCTCAAAAGCCATCGGCAAATTGCGGTCTTGGGCATATTCTATTATATACTTACTAGGGTATTCCTTTGCTTTCAAACTATCTGTCTGTGCTTGAATTTGGTTCGAACCAAAACCAACCAATAGTAAAAGTAAAATAGAATGTAGTCTCAAATTTTTGTTTTTATAATTTCAATATTTTTTGAAGCCATTGCATTTCGCCAGCCTGAATCAACGCAAAATACATGCCTTTTTCCAAATTGCCAGTTTCGAGCTCAAAGGTAGCGCCAGATAAAATTTTATGCAATACCAATTCTCCATTACTGTTATATAGTTTAATTTCAGGAGTTTCAATTGTTTTAGGAATGTTATTGAGCTTTATTTTATCGGCAAATGGGTTCGGCCACAATTCAATAATTGGTTTTTCCGCTTTTTGATTCATGCCAGTTATACTCGAATCTACCTTTAAAATGAAAATACCTTCTCCCATATCACTCACCGCAATATTGCCAGAAGGTAAATAGGGGTAAACTCCCCAACAGCCTTTATAGCCATCGTAAGTGCTGGGTGGCCAAGCTGAAGTATGATAATATCCAGCTACACTGGGATTGCTTTTATCTCTTAAATCAAAAATGTAAAACCCATCATGGTAATAGGAAACATAAGCATAGTTTCCAATCCAATAAGAATTATGGGCCGTAGCTTTTGGGTTCGACCTAAACAAACTAAGTAATTTGGGATTACCCAAATCTGAAATGTCATATAACTTTATTGCCAATCCTCCAGGAATTTCGTCGGTAAATAAAATATTTTTACCACTTGCGTCTAGTGTGCTGCTGTGGTTATAACCATTTTCTGGATAGTCTCTAATGAAATTAATGAGTCTTTGTTTTTTCAAATCCCTTAAATCAAAAATCCACAAACCCATATACTCAACAGAGCAATAGGCCGTATCGTTTCTTACATAAACTTCATGTACATTTTTAAAAAGCGGTCCACCATCTGCATAGGTTGGTACCTCCAAACGACCCATCCATAGCGGATATGCGGGGTTCTCCAAACTCATTATGTCTAATGCCACTACACCGCCCAACCTCAAACGATTAATAGCTAAATACAAACGTTTACTTTTTGCATCAATAAAAATACTATGGGTATTAACCGACATGGAATCACTGTCGTAAACTTTATGAACCGAATCTGGGAGGTATTGCAAATCAAAAACCTGCAAGCTGCCTTTATTGCCATTATCGCTCACACAATAGGCATAATGGGAATAACATTCATAATCTCTGTTTACAACATTTTTAGCTTTACCATCAGCAACATCACACACCCTAATTTGTGTTGGATTGCTTACATCTAAAAAATAAATACTATCAGTACTACCTGCAATGATGTATTCTTTTTTGCTAAGTGAATCATAATATCCAGTAAGATCGTTCCAAATTTGATAGCCGTTTAATCTTGGTAATTCAGGTTTATTCCAATGTCCTAATAATGTTATTTTATCAGAAATATTTTGTGCCGAACCAATATTGCCGCAACAGAGGAGCGCAAAGGATACAAAGAATCTTAACTTACCTTTTCTAAACATTACTGCTTTAAAATCTTTTTCCTGTAAATGCCATCAACACTGCAACATTCAATAAAATATAGGCCTTGCGCTAAATGCGACAAGTCTATTTCCACCCTATTTTCATTTACAAATAATTGCATTTGTAATTCACCAAATGTATTAAAAACGTTTATTTGATTGAAGGGAATTCCTTCTTTACTAATTTTTATTTTTCCAGCACTAGGGTTTGGAAAAACAGTCATTTCAGTTTGAATCTTTTCAATTTCTTCCGAACCAAGCAAGGCGCTATCAATTTCAAAAACAAAAATACCGGCAGTTAAATCACTTGCAATAATATGCTTGCTGGGTAGGTAAGGATAAATTCCCCAACAACCTTTGTAACCGCCGTATACCTCTGGAGAAACTGGATGTGTATCAAACCATGCCGCCTTTATTGGATTGCTAGGATCGGTAATATCATAAACTACAACACCATCGTGGTAAGCAGAAACATAAGCAAAATTACCATACCAATACGCATTGTGTGAGGTGGTAAATGTATTGCTGTTAAACTGACTAATAAACTTTGGATTACTAAGACTATTGATGTCAAAAATCTTAATATCTAATCCTGCGTTCTCATCGGTAAACATAATTTTCTTACCAGTTTTGTCTAGCCAACTACTGTGGTTGTAACCTTGATCTGGATAGGAGTTAATACTACCAATTAATCGTTGATCTGCAAGATTTCTCAAATCAAAAATATACAAACCCGCTTCACCACAACTTAAATATACGGTGTCATTTTTAGCAAACATTTCATGTACCACATTAAACAGTGGAAATCCTCCCGACTTAGTAGGAACGGTTAATTCAGCTAGAAATACAGGGTGAATAGGATCACTAATAGAAATAATATCCATGGCAGAAAAACCTCCTGGCTTGCTATTGCTGCTCATGTATAACCTTTCGCTCACAGAATCTACAAAAATGGTATGGGTAAAAGTTCCCAATGTATTGCTATGATATACCTCTGGAAAAGAATCTGGTAGGTATTGCAAATCAAAAATCTGTAAAGCGCCAAGCCCACTTCCTTGATCAGACACACAATAAGCATAATGCTGAAAGGTTTCATAATCGCGATTTTTAGCAAAAATAGATCCTCCAGCAAAAGCTGCAATTCGCTTCATATTTGCGGCATCTGTGATGTCAAAAACATAAATACTGTCTGTACCACCACAAATAATATACTCTCTATTTTTAATTGGATCGTAATAACCCGTCAGGTCGTTCCAAATATCTGTGCCATCAACTTTAGGTAATGCCGGATTATTATAAGAGGCCAATTTGCGCATGCGGTAAGCATCTTGGGCGTTTACACTTAAATGTACAAATACAAAAAGTAGAAGCGTATAGAGTGTCTTTTTCAAATTATTTGGATTTAAAAGTGTACCTGTAAGTATAATGTATTTTGCTTGTCTTTGCACCTAAAGCTTCAAACAAACTGTGCATTTTAGGGTTAAAATCTCCTATCCATGAAAGTTCTGCCTGCGTATATTGCGGATGATTCTTTTTCATTTCTTCATAAAATCGAATAATCATTCCTGTTTCTAATCCCAAATTTTGATAAGCAGGAATTACGCCAAATACAATTCCTCTTACCCTGTTAATCCCTCCAAAATAGCGCAAGTACAAGAATTTTAGTTTCGACCACATATTCATTTTTCCATTCAAATGTTTGAATATTTGATTTACATCTAACACATTTACAAAGAATCCTGCTGGTTCTTCATTGGCATAGGCAAACCATATTGCCTCCTCAATCATAATTGGCTTTAGTGAAATTAAGGTGCTCTCTATTTTGTCTTTTGTAATGGCTATAAAATCTGGGCGACTTGCCCATGCTTTGTTATAAATATGTATAAAATCTTCAGCAAATTTGTTCAAATCCTTCATCTTAAAATGCTCGAACCTATAGGCTGGATTGGCCAATACGCGCGACGATAATTTAAAAAATCGTTCAGACTTAAAATCATCTATTCCAATTTCTGAGGTGGTTTGCTCAAAGTTTTTTTCAAACCCATACGACTCAAATAAATGCTGGTAATAAGGGAAATTGAAGTTTTCTTGGTAGGAAGGGTTCTTAAATCCTGCAACCAATAAGCCCCAATATTTATCCTTCTCTCCAAAATTAATTGGCCCATCCATATAGGTGCAAGCATTTGATTTAAGCCAATCTTCAGCAGTATGAAACAAAATATGAGCGGCATTAATACTATCTGTGCATTCGAAAAAACCCATGCCTCCCAACCTTTTACCATTTTCATTTTTATAAAAAGCAGCAATACGCCCAATGGTATTCCCCTCTAGCTGTAAAAGCCAACGCTTAGCATTGCCTATATCGAAATTCTTATTTTGTTTCGGGTCAAAAACGGTATCTATATCTTTGTCTAGCGGACATACCCATTCTAAATTGGAAGCATATAAACGCTTTGGGAATTCATTGAATTCTTTTTGTTCTTTTTTACTAAGGACTTCTACAACTTGCATTTGCAACGAATTTCAGTAATGATTATGGAATACGCAAGTAAGTATTTTGCAGTATTCATTGCAATTTCCTAATTTGCAGGACAAATACAATACGCATATGTTACAAATAGGAGATAGATTGCCAGATTTTAACTTAATTGGATACGATGGTAAAACATATACCCATTTCGATTTTGCAGACAAATATGCCTTAGTGGTAATTTTTACTTGCAATGATTCTCCAATTACAAAAGCATACAACAACAGGTTAATCAAGTTGTTTGAACGCTATGAAGAAGACAATCTTGCCATCATTGCTATTAATTCAAACGATTCTATTCAATCTCCATTAGACGATTTTAAACACTTGCAATTAATTGCAGATAGATTCAAATTAGAAGAATTACATTTCTTATACCTAAAAGATGAATCACAAGAAGTAGCCAAAAAGTTTGGTGCGCAATTAAACCCAGAGGTTTTCCTTTTTAACCGCAAACGCGAATTATCTTATAAAGGGGCTATCGACGATTGTTGGGAAAATGAAGCTATGGTTACCACCGTATTTTTGGAAGATGCCATTGAAGAAACATTAGATGGAATGGATATTGACTTTCCAGAAACCGAAGCAATAGGCACACCTATTGTATGGAAATCATAATAGATTTTATCACCTTTTATTCATAGCGCAGTCCATGTCATTAAAAGGAAAAACAGTAATTGTTACAGGTGCTTCTTCAGGCATAGGAGAAGCTTGCGCATTTGCATTTGGCGAGTTACAGGCTAATATTGTTTTAGCAGCCAGGAATATTGAAAAATTAAAAGCCATTGAGGCTTGTTTAAGCCAAAAAGGAATACAAGTTTTAAGTGTTCAATGTGATGTGAGCATAGAGGCAGATTGCATTCAATTAATTGAACAATCCATTTCAAAATTTGGTAGGGTAGATGTATTAATTAATAACGCAGGAATTAGTATGCGTGCATTGTTTAAGGACATGGATTTGAAAGTAATGGAGGCACTAATGCAAACCAATTTTTGGGGCGCCGTTTATTGCACTAAACATGCACTGCCACACTTGATTCAATCCAAAGGCAGTGTTGTCGCAGTAAACTCATGGGCTGGTTTTACAGGGCTTCCGGCTCGAACCGCTTACTCTGCTTCTAAATTTGCATTGCTAGGTTTCATGGAATCTCTTAGGGTAGAAAATTTAAAAACAGGCCTGCATGTAGGCAGTATATTTCCAGGTTATACAGAAAGTAATATTCGTCGCGCCGCATTAGATAAAGACGGAAATGCACAAGCAGAAAGTCCACTCAATGAAGCCTCATTAATGAAAGCAGAAGAGGTGGCCAATTACATTGTTCAAATGGTAGTGAAAAGAAAAAAATACCAAGTAATTACGCTCACTGGAAAGCTCATGTATTGGATCAATAAAATTTTTCCTAACTACATAGATCAGCAAGTTTACAAAGTAATTGCTGCTGAAAAGAATTCTCCCTTCCAATAATAAATGCAAAAAGTCCCACACCTTGCGGTGCAGGACTTTCTAATATAAACAACCTTTCGGTTATTTCCTTCCCCCATCGTTTG
>CANFSD010000046.1 GCA_947449515.1 Bacteroidota bacterium | reverse complement strand
TCTGCATTGCCATTGGCAAATGTTTTTGCATCCTTTTCAATCATGTAAGTTTTCCATGTGAATGATAACTGGAAGATGCTTACCAGTACCAAAGCGATTGCGAAAAACTTAACGGCTCCTTTACTTTTCATTGTATATATCTGATTCTATTTTTAATAATTTTCCCTTCGAACATATCTGGAAATATACGGTTTTGGTTCGAACCGCAATAAATATTCAAAGGCTGGCAAATATAAGGGGTGTGGGCACGAAATGCAAAAAACAATAAAAACACTGATAATCAGGGCTTTTTCTAAAGTTTGACCATTTTTTTTGAATTTTACCCCTTCATTTATACAATCTGTGGGTAAGTGAAAGGGCAAATTCGGGGATAGAAATTTAGTTTCGTTAGCGCAATAAGCAGGTATTTTATGGAAAACCAAGGTTTAAGTTTATTTGAATTAATTTTTAAGGGCGGTGTAATTATGGTGCCCATTGGATTGTTGTCTATTTTAAGCATCTATTTTATTATAGAACGCTTTGTATATATAAACAATGCTTTTAAGCTCGAAAATAATTTCATGAACAATTTGAAAGATTTGTTGGGCAAGGGAGATATTAAAGCTGCCAAGGCTTATTGTCAAAGAGTAAACACACCTATTAGTAGGGTTATTGAAAAAGGAATTAACCGTATAGGTAAACCTATTAAAGATATTGAAAGTGCCATGGAAAGTTCTGCAGGTTTAGAAATGGACAAGCTAGAAAAAAACATGAGTTTCTTAGGTTTAACAGCTGGTATAGCGCCCATGTTGGGTTTCATTGGAACCATTTCTGGTATCATTAAAATCTTTTATGACATTGCCCAAAGCAATAATATTTCAATTGATGTTATTGCTGGTGGTTTGTATGTAAAAATGATTACCTCGGGAGCAGGATTGATTGTAGGTGTATTGGCTTATACTGGCTACCATTTATTAAATAGCCGTATCGATCGTTTCAACCACAAGATGCAAGCAACTGCTGTTGATTTTGTAGATATTTTAGAAAGCTAGTAAAGAAAAAAATAGTATGAATTTTAGAAGAAAAAAACGTTTTGAAGCAGAGGTAGCAACCTCCTCTTTGAACGATATTATGTTTTTTCTGCTGCTGTTTTTCTTAATTATCTCTACGCTTGCCAATCCCAGTGTAATTAAGGTTTTATTGCCAAAATCTACCCCTTCACAAGGTGTAGTAAAACAACAGGTAAACCTTACCATTACCAAAGACAAAGAGTATTACTTAGAAGATAAATTAATTGTGCCAATAGATTTAGAAAATGCCATTTCTAAATTGGTAAAAGACAAGCCGGATATGAGCATTGTTTTGCGCATGGATGCCACCCTCACTATTCAGGATTTGGTTGATGTTTTGGCAACTGGTACCAAGCTCAAAATTAGAATTGTAATGGCTACGCAGCCAATTAGCGGTTAGCCTTGTTTTGTTTTTGCCACAAGAAATCTGAGATAACCTGAAGGCTATTATCAAAATGGGTATTGTTGTTTACAATTAAATCTGCCTGCGCCATAAAAGGCAATAAGAATTTTCTGTAAGAAGGTAAAACATGGTTTTTCCATTGGTACAATACAAATTCTTCACTGATATTTCTTTCGGCTACATCTCTTTTTATTCGCCTCTCTAGGGCTATTTCCTCCTCTGCGCTAACAAATATCTTTAAATCAAATTGCTTAAAGATGCGCTCGTAATAAAAAATAAACAAGCCTTCACATACTATAATAGGCGCTGGATTAAATTGCAATAAGTCGCCCTGTTGGTTTTCATGTTGAAAGCGGTATTCGTGTCTATATATAGTTTCTCCTTTGTGCAACCTAGACAGATCCTCCGCAAAGGCATCCAAATCTACACATTCAGGCAAGTCAAAATTGATGTGTCCATTTTCATCTCTTTGGTGCTCAAATGCTAGCTTATAGTAGTTGTCTTGTGAAACAATGCATAATTGTTCTGGCGAAAAGCGCTCTTTTAGGGCTTTTAAAAATGAGGTTTTACCGCTGGCACTTCCTCCAGATATTCCAACTAAATAAGGTTTGTTTTCCATTCGGGGTGTAAAATTAGCATATCGTTCGGGTCGAACCAAACCTTTTTTCGCATAAAAATAGGGCTCATTTTCAGAAACTTGCAAAACCAAGGAAACTTTGAATGCAAAAATAGTTTCCGTGGTATTTTTTTGATTACCTTTGTACCGCAAAAAATTAGGAAAGATGTCGGAAGAAGTAAAGAATAAGATTTTAAATGGGGCGGGGGCATTGTTTCTCAAATTCGGGTTTAAGAGCATCACTATGGATGATATTGCCCGTGAATTAGGGATTTCAAAGAAAACGCTCTATCAATTTTTTGAAGATAAGCCCAGTTTGGTTGACCAGGCCGTTATGAACCATATACATGCAGAAGAGAATGCCTGTTTGGCCATTGACCATGAAAAAACCAATCCGGTAGAATACATGCTTATGATTACAGAATCATTTAGTGATGTTAAGAAACAAATCAACCAAAGTATTTTGTTTGATTTAAGAAAATACTTCAAGCCAACTTGGGATAAATTAAATCTATTTAGGATGGAATTTGTATACAAGCAAGTATTAGACAATATATCAAGAGGCAAGTCTTTGGGTTTTTACCATGCTGGAATTGATGAAAACTTAACAGCCCGGTTTTACATTAGCCTGGTAGATTTTATGTTGAATCCAGATAATTATGCCAATGCAGATGTTGATCTCAAAAGTGTTCATGCCGAAATGATGCGTTACCATTTGCGATCAATTTGCACAGAAAAAGGCATGAAATTGCTTTTGAAAAGTAGCTTATATCCACAAACAAATAATTAATAATTAGCATATATGAATAGTAGAAAAAGTATTTTGTTTGCTGCAATGCTCCTCCTTTTTCAGGTAGGAATGGCACAACAAAATCAAACACAAAACTTCTCTTTGAAAGATGCAGTTGCCTTTGCCAAAAAGAACAATTACAGTCTTAAAAACAACAAATTAGATGTATTGTCGAGCCAGAAAAAAGTAAATGAAATTTTTGCAATGGGCTTACCCCAAATTACGGGTACTGCCAATATTGTAAACAATGCTCAGATTGGTCAACAAGTAATTCCTAACTTCTTAAAACAGGCTTTGGGTTCTGGTCCAGATTACCTAACACTATCGTTTGCCCGCCCTTTTACCAGTGGAATTACGGTAAGTGCCAATCAACTTATTTTTGATGGTACTTTCTTTTTAGGTGTAAAAGCATCTAAAGAATTTGTGAACTTATCTCAATTAAACCTAACCCGTTCAGAAATTGAAACGGAAGTAAATGTTTCTAAAGCCTATTATTTGGTACTTCTATTGGAAGCCAATGAAAACATGATGGCAAAGAACATTGAGAGTTTACAAAAAACAAAATCTGATGTTGAGCAGTTCTTCAAAAATGGCTTTTCAGAAAAAGTAGATGTTGAGCGTTTAACCTTACAATTATCAAACCTCTCTTTGCAAAAGGATAAAATGCACGATCAAAAAGCAATTGCGCAAATGATTTTGAAATTGCAAATGGGTTTGAATGTTGCCGATAGTATTGTGTTAACTGATGGTTTAGAGCAATTGTATGAAAGCTCTAAAGCCGCCATTATTGCTGCTGAAGCAGTTAATTTTAACAACAGAATTGAATACAAAATGTTGAACCAGCAATTGTCGTTAAATAAATTAGATAAGAAGCGTTACAATGTAGGTTACCTGCCAGGTTTCTATGCATTTGCCACACACAATGAAAACGCCTTTGGCGATAACTTGGGTAATTTATATGATAAATTTTACCCAGGAACCATGGTAGGTTTGAGCATGAATTTACCCATTTTTGATGGGTTTAGAAAGTTAGCACAAACGCAACAAGCTACCATTAGCATTACTAAAACTGAAAACGATATTAAAAACTTTGAAAATTTAATTAACCAACAAGTATATCAATCGCGCTCAAGTTATTTAAGGGCAAGCCAACAATTAGAAATCCAAAGAGGAAACCTCAATTTGGCGCAGGAGATTTATAATAAAATGGAAATTAAATATAAAAACGGTGTTGGTTCGAGCTTAGAGTTAACAACTGCTCAAACAGATTTGGAAAATGCCCGTACCAATTTGTTGACTACCGTTTACGACTATTTTGTTGCAGAAATGGAATTGAAAAAAGCCTTGGGTCAGATTAAATAAAAAAAAGAAAAATATAGTATATGAAAAGAATAATAAACGTTTTGGTGCTACTTGTTGGAATTGGCATGGTAGCTTCTTGTGGGAATGGAAATTCTGTAGAAAAGAAAAAAGAGCAATTAGAAAAATTGAAAAGCAAACAAGCAGATTTGAGCTCACAAATCAAAACTTTGGAAGAAGAGATTATTGCCTTGGGTGATACTACAAGTGCTAGCAAAGAAAAAGTTAAGTATGTTGCTATTACCCCAGTAGCTACAGCTAACTTCGAGCATTACATAGATGTGCAAGGCAGGGTAGATGGTGATCAAAATACCACTATCAGTGCGCGTGCAATGGGTCCAGTTGTAAATGTTTTTGTAAAAACGGGTGCCGTTGTAAAAAAAGGCCAAGTATTAGCTGAACTAGATGGAGAAATTGTAAAGCGTCAGTTAGAAGATTTGCGCACCAATCTCAAATTTGCTACAGATGTATTTACTAAACAAAAAGCACTTTGGGAAAAACAAGTTGGTACCGAAATACAATATTTAAGTGCAAAAAACACCAAAGAATCATTGGAGCAAAAATTGGCTGCATTAAACGAAAATTTGGACATGTATAGAATTAAATCGCCAATCAATGGAACCATAGATGAGGTTTTTGTTAAATTGGGTCAGAACATAGCTCCTGGTATTCCTTGCTTCCGTGTGGTTAATTCAAATGAATTAAAAGCAAAAGCAGATGTGGCAGAAACCTATGCAAGCCAAATTCAAGAAGGTAACCAAGTTCGTTTGGTGTTCCCTGATTTGGAAAACAGAGAAGTGAGTTCAACTATTTCGTTTACCTCAAAAGTAATTAACCAAATGAACCGCACCTTTACCATTGAGTCTAGATTACCTTCTGAGAAGAATTTTATCCCAAATATGATTTGCGTATTTAAGGTAAGAGATTACCAAAACCAATCAGCCATTATAGTGCCTATCAATACCATTCAAAAAACTGAAACAGGCTCTTTTGTTGTTGTGGCAGAAATGAAAAATGGCAAAGCAGTTGCTATGAAAAAAGAGGTGAAGGTTGGGAAAATTTACCAAGATAAAGCCGAAATTATTTCTGGATTAACTGCTGGCGAGCAATTGATTACTACAGGATACCAAGATTTAAACGATAACGAATTGATTAAATACTAATCAATAGTTTTCAATTTTAATTTATAAAAAGATGCTTGATAAAATAAAAGAATTTAAACCTTCGAGCTGGGCAATAAACAATAAAACCAGTGTATATATTATGACCATCATTATTACCCTTGCTGGTTTAATGAGTTATAATAGCTTACCTAAAGAGAATTTTCCTGAAGTTGTATTCCCTCAAATTTTAGTGAATACTATTTACGCAGGAACCTCTCCAAAGGATATGGAGAACTTAGTTACCAAACATATTGAGAAACAAGTAAAGTCTATCAATGGTGTTAAACAAGTAAACAGTTCATCTATCCAAGATTTCTCCATGATTAATATTGAGTTCAATACAGATGTGGATGTGCCTATTGCCAAACAACGTGTAAAAGATGCTGTTGACAAAGCACGCAAGGATTTGCCAAATGATTTAACGCGCGAGCCAGAAGTAATCGATATTGATGTGTCGCAAATGCCAATTATGAATGTGCATTTATCTGGTGATTATCCTTTGGATAAGTTAAAAGATTATGCAGATGATTTGAAAGATAAAATTGAAGGCTTAAAAGAAATTACCCGTTGTGATATTGTGGGAGCCCTCGATAAAGAAATTCAAATTGATGTAGATATGTATAAAATGCAAGCAGCAGATGTTACCATGCGTGATATTGAAACAGCTGTGAAGTATGAAAACATGACAATCTCAGGCGGTCAGATTAAAATGGACGGATTAAAACGTTCTATCAATGTTATTGGTCAATATACAGATGCCAGCAAGATTGGTGATATCATTATTCGTTCTGGAAGTGGTGCAACCATTTACCTAAAAGACATTGCTAAAATTACAGATGGCTTTAAAGAAAAAGAAAGTTATGCGCGTTTAGATCATGATAACGTAGTTACTTTAAATGTAATCAAGAAAAGTGGAATGAATTTGATTGATGCTTCTGATAAAATAAAAGAAGTAACAAAAGAAATGGAAGAAAACCATTTGCCACAAGGTTTAAAAGTTACTATTACAGGTGATCAATCAAATAAAACAAAAGTTACTTTGGACGATTTGATCAATACCATCATTATTGGTTTCATTTTGGTAACTATTATTCTTATGTTTTTCATGGGAACTACCAATGCCATTTTTGTGGCTATGTCTGTTCCATTATCCATGTTTGTGGCCTTCTTAATTATGCCAACCATTGGATTTACCTTAAACATGATTGTATTGTTTTCATTCTTATTGGCTTTAGGTATTGTGGTTGATGATGCCATTGTAGTTATTGAAAATACGCATCGTATTTTCGATCATGGAAAAGTACCTATTGTAAAAGCAGCGAAGATGGCTGCAGGTGAAATTTTTATGCCTGTTTTGTCGGGCACACTTACCACCTTAGCACCCTTTATTCCATTGGCATTCTGGCAAGGTGTAATTGGTAAGTTTATGTTCTATTTGCCAATTACCTTAATTGTAACCTTATTGGCCTCTTTGGTTGTTGCCTATATTATTAATCCGGTGTTTGCAGTAGATTTTATGAAGCCACACCATGAGGGAGAAGATAAAAGAAAAATTACCAAAGGATTTAAAATTACTTCTATTGTATTTGGCGTAATTGTATTGGTTTCGTACCTCGCTAAAAATTGGGGTTTGGGCAATTTTACACTTACCTTATATGGTTTGTATTGTTTGAACCGATTTGTAATGCATGGGGTAATTGAAAACTTTCAAAATAAAACATGGCCTAATTTTCAGGAGCGTTATAAAAAAGTATTAATTTGGGTTCTAAAAGGTAAAAGACCACGTTGGATTTTAGTTGGAACGGTTGGCTTATTCTTTTTCTCTATTGCCTTAACTGCGGTTAGAAGTCCAAAAGTTGTGTTCTTCCCTCAGAGCGATCCAAACTTTGTTTATACCTATATTTCTTTGCCAATTGGCACAGACCAGGTGTATACAGATTCTATTACACATTTAATTGAAGATAGAATTTATGAAGTAGTTGGCGATTCGAACCCAATAGTTGAATCTATTATTTCTAATGTGGCCATTGGGGCTAATAATCCTAGTAGTTTCGACTTTAGTACCAGTCCGCATTTGGGTAAAGTTACTGTTGCTTTTGTGCCTTTTGGAAAACGTAATGGCGCCTCAACTTTGGTTTATTTAGATAAAATTAGAGGCGTAGTTAAAGGCATACCGGGTGCAGAAATTACGGTTGAACAAGAGCAAGGCGGTCCTCCAACAGGTAAGCCAATTAATATTGAAATCACAGCAGATGAGTTTGATCAATTAACAGTTGTTTCAAAAGATTTGAAACGTTATTTAGATTCATTGGCCATTCCTGGTATTGAAGAATTGAAATCAGATATGCAAACCAATAAGCCTGAGATTGTGGTTGAAATTGACCGTGAAAGGGCTAATAGGGAAGGTATTTCAACTGCAGTTATAGGAAAAGAATTGCGTGATGCCATTTTTGGAACAGAGGTTTCTAAATTCAAGGATTCTAAAGATGATTATCCAATTCAATTGCGCTATGCATTTGACCAAAGAAATAATATCAATGCGTTAATGAATTTGAAAATAACCTATAGAGATATGAATATGGGTGGCCAGATTCGTCAAGTGCCATTATCTTCATTAGCTAAGGTATCTTATGGCAATACTTACGGTGGTATTAAACGCAAAAATCAAAAACGTTTGGTAACATTATCATCAAACGTATTGAGTGGGTACAACGCCAATGAAATAGTTGCTAAAATTCAAAAGGCAGTTAAGAACTACCAATTACCTTCTGACGTAAATGTAAGTATGACAGGAGAGCAAGAAAAACAAAAAGAAACAGGTGCATTCTTAGGAAATGCGATGTTAATTTCATTTGGTTTGATCTTTTTAATTTTGGTTACCCAGTTTAATTCTATTTCAAAACCATTGATCATTTTCGTTGAAATCTTCTTTAGTATCATTGGGGTATTGCTTGGCTTGTCTATTTTCAATATGAGTATCTCAATTGTTATGACGGGTATTGGAGTTATTGCCTTGGCTGGTATTGTAGTAAGGAATGGAATTTTGTTGGTAGAGTTTACAGACTTACTCATGGAGCAGGGAATGGATTACAAAGAAGCCATTATAGAAGCCGGTAAAACACGTATGACGCCCGTTATTTTAACTGCCTCAGCTACCATATTAGGTTTAATACCTTTGGCGGTTGGCTTAAATATTGATTTCGTTTCCTTGTTCAGTGAATTAAACCCACATATTCATTTTGGTGGCGATAATGTGGCCTTCTGGGGCCCATTAAGCTGGACAATGATATTTGGTTTGAGTTTTGCGACCTTCTTAACCTTGGTTTTGGTGCCAGTAATGTTGTTGATGTCTAACAACCTTAAAGTTAAATTAGGTATGCCATTGGTAAAGAAGCACGAGCAATAGTTTTTGTTAGAAGATAATTCTTGGTTTTAAATTTGCATTAAAAAAGGGCGGAACATTTTTTTGTTCTGCCCTTTTGTTTTCAAGGCCTTTCCTAATATTTTTTATTCTATGAAAAACTTGTACATTGCGTTCAGAAATAAACAACAAAAAGAAGCAAAATATTTGTTTCCGATGTTTTAAAGATAATTGCACCTAGGGGTAGATGTGCAATTTGTTTCATAGGCTAAAGCGGGGTTCAGGCAACTGACCCCGTTTTTTTTGTATCAATTATTGCCTGAAATGGGTGTAAATAATTTCTCGAAAAGGCACTTTTTTGGCAGCCTATCTTTGCAATTTACCCTTTAAAAAGCGCCATTTGTCATCGAAAAAGAACCACAAAAACCGTTTTTTAGAAAATTTTACAAATTATTTTTTTGCAAATTTTGCAAATTTTTGTCGCACCTATCAATAATATTTCAATCAAATGCCTGGTTTTTGTTGAATTTAGGGTGATTCACAATTATTTAAGTTAACTTTGCAGCCCTTTATATTTTTCCTATGATTTCAGTTGCTAATTTGAGTTTGCGTTATGGCAAACGTGTTTTGTTTGAGGAAGTTAACGTTAAGTTTTCGCCCGGAAATTGTTATGGTGTAATTGGTGCCAATGGTGCCGGTAAGACTACTTTTCTTAAAATCCTTTCAGGAGAAATAGATGCCACCACCGGTAGCGTTTCTATGTCGCCAGGCGAACGTATGAGTGTTTTGAAGCAAAATCACTTTGAATTTGATGAGTTTCCTGTTTTACAAACTGTAATTATGGGTAACCGTAAGTTATGGGAAATTATGGAGGAGAAAGATGCTATCTATTTGAAACCTGATTTTAGTGATGCCGATGGGCACCGTGCTGCAGAGTTGGAGGGCATGTTTGCAGATATGGAAGGTTGGAATGCAGACAGTGATGCGGCCAATTTATTAAGCGATTTAGGTATTAAAGAAGACCAGCACCAGCTTTTATTGAAAGATTTAAATGGTAAGGAAAAGGTAAGGGTTTTACTTGCACAAGCCTTATTTGGTAATCCAGATGTGTTGTTATTAGATGAGCCAACCAATGACTTGGATGTGGAAACCATTACATGGTTAGAGAACTTCCTTGCCGATTTTCAAAATACAGTTATTGTAGTTTCCCATGATAGGCACTTTTTAGA